>JAKEGQ010000038.1 GCA_022615475.1 Candidatus Methylomirabilota bacterium
CCGAGCGAGATGCGGATGAACTTCCGGCCCAACGCAGCCGCGATGGAGTGGCCGAGGGAGGTCTTGCCGACGCCGGGGGGGCCGACAAAGCAGAGGATGGGACCCTTCATGTCCTTCTTCAACTTCCGGACCGCGAGATACTCCAAGATGCGTTTCTTGACCTTCTCCAGGTCGTAGTGGTCCTGGTTCAGGATCTGCTCGGCGGCGGCGATGTCCAGGCGGTCGTCGGTCCCCTTGAGCCAGGGAAGATCGAGGAGCCACTCGAGGTAGGTCCGGACGACGCTGTACTCCGCCGCGGCGGGCGGCATCCGCGCTAGCCGACCGAGCTCCCTGAGCGCCGCTTCCCGGACTTCGTCGGACAGGGGTGTTTCCTTGATCCGGCGGCGCAGCTCCTCCGTCTCCTGGGCCCGCTCGTCCCCCTCGCCCAGCTCCTGCTGGATCGCCTTGAGTTGCTCGCGGAGGTAGTACTCGCGCTGGCTCTTGTCCATCCCCGCCTTGACCTGGTCCTGGATCTGTTGACTGAGCTCGAGAGACTCCAGCTGCCGCGTCAACAGTTCGGTCACGCGCCTCAGGCGGGGCTTGATCTCCGTGATCTCGAGGATCTCCTGCTTTTCCCCCACCGTCAGGTTCAGGTTCGAGGTGATCATGTCGGCCAGCATCCCGCCCTCGTCGATGTTGAGCGCCACGATCGCGAGTTCGGCCGGCAGGTTGGGGGAGAGGTCCACCGCCTGCTGGAAGAGGCGGCGCAGATTGAGCACGAGCGCATCGATCTCCTGATCTCGTTCCTCGCGATCCGGGAGCGGCACGATGGTGGCACGATAGTACGGGTCCGTCTGCGTGATCTGGGCGAGGCGGATCCTTTCGAGGCCCTGGGCCATGATGCTAATGGTTCCGTCGGGCAGCTTGATCATCTTGGCGATGACCGCCGCGGTGCCCATCGGGTATAGATCCTCCGGGCGAGGGTCCTGGGTCTCTTGCTCCTTGAGAGCCACGACCCCGACCATCCGGTTCCCCATCACCACCTCGTCGACGAGGCGGACGGATTTCTCTTGGCCGACCAGGATGGGAAGAATCGCGTGCGGGAAAAGGACCGTTCCCCGGAGTGGCAGAATGGGGAGGTCTCGTGGAATCTGGGCACCGGCGCCGGGTGGTCGGCTCTGGGCTGCGTCTTGCGCTGTCATGGGGCGTCTCCCTGGGGCACCTGGTTAGTCGGTGAGAATCGGCACTGACGTGACGCCAGGATCTCCTCGCTTGGGGATGGTGATCCGGAGGAACCCATCCTGATAGACCGCCCCGATCGTGTCACGGGACGGAGCGAAGTCGAGGGAGACCCATCGCTCGAAGGGCCCGGAGTCGATCTCCATCTGGTGGCAACGTCGTGCGTCGACCGGAGCCGCCAAGCGCCGCGCACCGGCGATCCGAAGGTGGCGTCCATCGAGATGGATGTCGATGTCCTTCCGGTCGGCGCCGGCGATCTCCATGATGATGATCACCGCCGATGTCGTCTCGAAGACATCGATCGCGGGCGCAAAGCTCGAACCCCGGACGGCGGTGGGGTGGCCGCGGTGGAAGAGGGACTTCATCATGTCGATCATGGTGGAGCGGAGCCGCTCGAAGTCGCGTTCGATGTCCTCGACAGAATCACTCACGACGACTCCTCTCCCTGATCGCACCGCAACCCACGTTGCCCTCCGACGCGTGAGGTCCGCTCGACCCTCCACGTATACGATAGCAAAAGGAGCGCGCAGGATCAACCACCTGGAGATCCCTTGTGAGAGAAAGAGGCAGCGGGTACAATGGGCGGGCACCGGAACGTGGGGGGCAAATGACACAGGGCATTACGGCCGTGGAGGGGATTCGGGTGGGGCACGCGAGCGACTGTGATGCGTGCACCGGGTGTACCGTGATCCTCTGCGAGGGAGGGGCCGTTGGGGGGGTGGACGTCAGGGGATGGGCCTCGGGGACGCGGGAACTTGATGCCCTGGGCTCTCACCATCTGGTGGCGGAGATCCACGGGGTCCTCCTGGCCGGGGGCTCTGCCTTTGGACTCGACGCGGCTGCCGGAGTCATGCGGTATCTCGAGGAGCGCGGGTTCGGCTTTGATGTGGGAGTGACCAAGGTTCCTATCGTCCCCGGGGCTATCCTCTTTGATCTGGGCATCGGGGATTCCCGAGCTCGTCCGGATGCGGCCATGGGGTACCGGGCGTGCCAGGCGGCCCGGGCGGAGAGCGTGGAGGAGGGGAGTCTTGGTGTCGGGACGGGGGCGACGGTGGGGAAGCTCTTCGGTGTCCGTCACGCTATGAAGGGTGGCGTGGGGAGCGCCAGCGTGGAGCTCACAGGAGGGCTTCGGGTGGGGGCGCTCGCCGCGGTGAATGCCTTCGGGGATGTCCGGGACCCCTCGACGGGGACGATCCTGGCAGGGGCGCGGGACCCGGACACCGGAAAGCTGGCGGATACGGTTGCACAGATGAAGGAGGGGCGTCTACGCCGGGCCTTTTACGTCCAGAGCACCACGCTGGTGGTCATCGCGACGAATGCACGGCTCAACAAACCCGAGGCGATCTTGGTCGCCAGCATGGGCCAGGGAGGACTGACGCGAACCATCTCGCCTGTGCATACCACCTTTGACGGGGATGTCATTTTCACGTTGGCAACCGGACAGGTCGAAGGGGACGTCAATCTGGTGGGGCAGGTCGGGGCTGAGATGGTGGTAGAAGCTGTCCTGCGCGCCGTCAAGACCGCAACGAGCCTGGGAGGCCTTCCCTCCTACCGGGACCTACACCCGTGATCGATCCTAACTCTTCTGCCCCTCGGCCTTCTCCTCGGCCCCCTTGCTCTCTTTGGTCACATCGATGGCATCTTTCCCCGACGTGGCATCCTTGAAGCCTCGGATCGCCTTTCCAAGGCCACTGCCGATCTCGGGAAGGCGGCTAGCCCCAAAGACGATCAAGACGATGAAGAGAATCACCAGAAGCTCTGGAATCCCTAATCCAAACATCACTCCTCCTGCTAGGGTGGGGAAGAATCTCTGCGTCCGCTAGTCCTGAGTTAAACATCGTATATCTCCCCCCTCATGTCAACCGAAAACTGGCCGGTGACGCCGCCATCAGGGGCTTTTGCGGCGGTCCCTACCGGCCGTAGAGGACACGGTCGTCGCCGGCGCGGCGGGTGAGCTTGATCTGATCGAAGTGTTCCAGGTAGGGGATGGCGTGCTTGCGGGTGACGCCGAGCAGATCCTTGAAGGTTGGAACGGAGATGGAGGAGTGCTGCGCCAGATGTTCGAGGAGGCGCGCCTTCGCCTGTTCGTACGCGTCGTGATGCACATACAGGTCGCCCGTGATCTTGGTGAGGGTGCCCTGTTCGACCAAACGGAAGAAGACCGCCTGCGCGGCTCTTCGATCTGCACCCGCCTCCTTGAAGGCCGCATCGACGGTGGGGGGCTGCAGCCCAGAGGTTCGGTAGAGGGTTTCGAGGCGTTCGGTGAGCGCCGCCTCTGCCGCCGAAAGTTGGGGCCGGTGCGCCGTGAGGCGAACTCGGTCGCGGTCCTGGGCCACCTCTTTAGCCACCGTGAGATCGTTCAAGAGCCGGTCGAACAGGGCCGGGGCGACTCCTCTTGCCAGGCGACTGCGGAGCTCCTCCTTGGAAATCCCCTCTCGCAGCGGGTTCTGCGCATGAAACTGCCTGAGGAGGCTCAGGATGGTCCCGCAGAGGTCCTCATAGATCTCCCGATGGAGGTAAGCCTCTCCGTCCCGCCCCGGAAGCTGGACGATTTTTCCGGCTGTCAGCAGCGCTCGAAGCTCACCCTGCAGGGCCTCGGGGTCCAAACCGGCCAGGGATTGTAGACTCGAGGGAGAGAGAGGGGAGGTGTTGCTCTTCAAGATTTGCAGGAGGCGGTCTCGCGATGAACCTCGCTCCAGAATCTTGAGGTGGGCGACGACCTCCGGGCGCCTGCGTCGCTTGAGGGATGGAGACGGATCGAGGATAACTCCACCCCCGATGGTGGTGGCAGGGGAGTAGCTCCGAAGGACGTAGCGATCGTGGGGCATGGCGGCCGTGGGCCGCTCAAGCCGAAGATGGGCGTACGTCTCCTCCCCCGGATTCAGTTTTTCGCGATCCAGCAGGATGGTCCGGGCCAAGATCTCGACCGTCCCCAGATGAAAGCGGACCCGAGCTCGGTTGTGGAGCGGCCTGGGGGCGTCCGGCAACAGCGCAAGGGTCGCCTCAAGTGATGTGCTCACCCGGAGGGTCCCCGGGAGGCAGAGGAGGTCGCCCCGCTCGATCTGGTCGGTCTCGAGCCCGGGAAGATTGACCGCCGTTCGCTGTCCGGCCGACGCTCGTTCCACGCTCTCATTATGGACCTGGAGGCGTCGGACCCGAGAAGGCAGGTCCTTCGGAAGGATCGTCACTTCGTCGCCGATGGCGAGGGAGCCTGTCCAGAGAGTCCCGGTCACTATGGTCCCGAAGCCACGGATGGTAAAGACACGGTCAATGGGAAGGCGGACGATTCCATCCCCTCGCCTGGATTGAATCTTAGCGGCATGGCCAGCAAGCGCATCGCGGAGTTCATGGAGCCCATCGCCGGTGAGGGAGGAGACGGGGAGGATTGGCGCCTCGTCGAGGAAGGTTCCGGTGAGAAACGTCCGGATCTCCTCCTGAACGAGATCGAGCCACTCCGGATCCACCAGGTCCTTCTTCGTGAGGGCGACGAGTCCACGAGGGACGCCCAGGAGCTCGCAGATGTGGAGGTGCTCACGGGTCTGGGGCATCACCCCTTCGTCGGCGGCGATGACCAGGATGACCAGATCGATGCCGCCCACGCCGGCCAGCATCGTCTTGACAAACCGTTCGTGCCCAGGCACATCGACGATGCCCAGGGTGATCCCCCGTTCGAGACGGAGAAAGGCGAAGCCGAGCTCGATGGAGATTCCCCGCTCCTTCTCCTCTTTGAGCCGGTCGGTGTCGATGCCGGTGAGAGCCTTGACCAGGGCGGTCTTGCCGTGGTCGATATGGCCGGCGGTCCCGACGATGACATGTTTCATCGAAGGATCTCGCGCACGTGGGATCTCAGTGTTTACGAACCTGCCCGGTAATACCAATATCATAACACGCCATCGAGTGAATCAGGGGGGCCCGACTACCGGGTGGGGGCGGGCTCAGCAGCGGGGGTGTAGAGGATCCGTTCCGGGTGGGTGTAAAGATTAAAGCCATCCCCCCGGGCGTATCCGATCAGGGTGATCCCGAGCTGTTTTGCCCCTTCGATCGCTAGCGAGGTGGGCGAGGTCCGCGAGATGATGAA
>JAKEGQ010000039.1 GCA_022615475.1 Candidatus Methylomirabilota bacterium
TGCCGTGAGTTTGCCCAAGGGCCTGTCCTGAGTTCATCGAAGGGCTGCCCTGGCGCAGCGACGCCCCGAGCCCCCTGGCCGCGCTGGCCGCCACCGACGCGATCAGTCCGCCGAACCCGCCTCGGCGTGCATGCGTTCCCTGTCCAGCACGGCGCGCTTGCGCTCTACACCCCACCGGTAGCCGCCGAGTTTCCCGTCGGATTTCACGACCCGATGGCACGGCACGACCACGGCGACCGGGTTGGTCGCACAGGCCCGTGCCACGGCCCGCACGGCTCGAGGCTCCCCGATCGCCGCGGCGATTTGGGCATACGAGCGAGTCTGTCCGTACGGAATCTCGCGCAGGGCGTCCCACACCCGCGACTGGAAGGCCGTCGCCCGCACGTCGATCGGCAGGTCGAGGCGCCGCGGCCCGGAGTGCCCCAAATGAGCGCGAATGGCGTTCACGGTTGACCGGAGCCTCCCATCCGAGCGAACGAGGGCGGCCCGCGGGTATTCCGCGCGCAGCCCCCGCACGAGCGCCGCGTCCTCGCCGAAGTAGACCGCGCACACACCCCGCGGCGTGCCGGCGACGAGCATCCGACCGATTGGGCTATCCGTCACGGTGTATGCGATCCGTTCAGCCTCACCACCGCGTTTGTACGCTCCAGGTGCCATGCCGAGTTGCTGGCCCGCTTTCTCGTACAGGCCACGGCTGGACCCGTAGCCGGCGTCGTACATCGCCCCGGTTACGCTGCGACCCTGTTTGAGCCCCGCCTTGAAGCGTTGGAGACGCTGCAGAGCCGCGTACTGCTTGGGGCTCAGGCCAGTGGCCCGCCGGAACAGGCGCTGGAGGTGAGAGGCGCTGAGGCCCACCGTCTCACTGAGCTCGGCGAGCGAGGGGGGCACCTCACCCGTATCCAGTAGCTGCAGGATGTGCGCGACCACCCGTTGCTGGGAGCTGACCTCCTCTGGGCGGCAGCGCAGACAGGGCCGGAAGTCGGCTCGCTCTGCCGAGGCGATGTCTTCAAAGAACGTGACCTGCGCGCGCAAGGGGCGTCGCGACGGGCAGGTGGGGCGACAGTAGATACCGGTGGACTGTACCGCATAGTAGAACGCGCCATCCGCCGAAGCGTCACGGGAGAGGACCGCCTTCCAGCGTGCATCGTCGGTCGAATAGGTTTTCGGCTCAGTCTTCTTCATCGCGTGTGTCACCTCCTGCGGGTAAAGATAGTCAGCCCTCGGGAGGCACACCATCCGATTCTTGCGCTCAAAAAGATTTTCTCAGGAGCCTGGGGCGAGCCGGGCCAACGCCGTCGCGAAGACCGCCAGAGGCGCGGCCCCCTCAATGCGCTCCTCGCCGATGATGATCGTGGGGACCGCCTCGACTTGGTGCCGGTCCACCGCCTCGAGGTGCTCCTCGTAGACCGCCTCCTTCACCGTGGGGTCCTTGAGATCGACCCTGAAGCGGTGAAGATCAAGACCACACGCGGCTGCCGCCTCTTCCAGGACGGATCGGTCACTGATATCGCGGTTGTCAACCAGGAAGGCGCGAAAGACAGCAAAGTGGAAGGCGTCCGAGGCCTCGGCTCCCTGGCGCCTGGCCGCCTGAGCGGCCTCGAGCGCCGGAATGCTTGACCCGGGATACCGCTCGCCCTTCACCCAGAGACGGATCCCCAGGGAGGGCTCCGCCGCCCCAGCCCGCTGCCAGTGGCCCCGCCGCTCGCTGGAGAAGCTGGGGAAGGCTGCCGGTTCAGGCTTGAGGATATAGCCGACTCGCCGGAGGGACACTCGTCGGCTGAGGCGTGTCAGGACGGTGTCGAGCCGCACCTCGGCCACGAAGCACCAGGGTCAGAGATAATCAAAGACCACCAGAATCGACACGCGTCGTTCCCGCGCTGCGGAGCGGTCAGCACGTTACCGCCCGGCGTCCCGGAGTTGGCGCCGGAGCGCTGCGATTTGCCCTTCCCGCTCCTTGAGGACCTGGGTGAGCTCGTGGACCTCCGCGGCCTGCTCCGCCTGGAGCAGATTGACTCGCTTGAGCTCCTCCTCGCGGGCCCGGAGTTCGGCCTGGAGCTTCTTCTGCTCTTCCATCAAGCGCTGACCGGTCCCCTGCCACGTGCGCAGGTTCTTCTCCAGCTCCTGAAGCTTTGCCTCCCGATCCTTGAGCGTCCGCTCGACACTCTCCAGTCGGCGATCCAGCTTTTCCTTGTCCCCCTGGAGGACCTTGAGGTTCCCCTCCAGTTTCTTGGACTCGCCCTGGAGCGTGGCGAACTGGGTCTTTAATGTCTCTCGTTCCTGGCGGGTCTTGGTCAACTCCTTCTGCAGGCCTTGCACCTCACCCGTGAGCTTCTCTCGGGTCTCCGCGGCCTTCTTGGCCTCTTTCGCCTGCTTTGCCTCGGTAAGCTCATGGACCTCGGTGACGCCCTCGATCTCTGCCGTGAGCCGAGTCGTCTTCTCGGTAAGCTGGGTGATCTGCTCGATCGCCTTGTAGTACCGGTAGCCCAGGACGCCCACGACCGCACAGGCCACAATGAGTACCACCCATGTCACCGTGTCTCGCATGGCTCCTCCAGGGCCGCATCTTAAGCCCCGGCTTTTCGAAGGGCAAGCCCTTTCTCACGCCCTGATTCATCCCCCAGCATTTTTCCTTGCGCGCGGAGGTCAGATATATATACTGTCACTCCACAGACGAGACGAAAGGGGGTGATCCGCGTGCGGGCCCAGAAGCCAGGCGAGAAGAAGCCAATGCCGCCACCGCCAAAGGGGCCGGGACCGAGGAAGCCCTAGACGACATCGTCTCATACCGCATTGTGAGCGAAGCATCGCCCGACAAACGTGATTCCCCACCGGGATCCCGGACATGGAGCAAAGCATGACACAAAGGATAGCAGGAAGCCTTTTAGTCCTCACCCTCTTCCTGATCGCGGGCTGCGGCCAAGAACTCCAGAAGGAGAATGAGGCCCTCAAGGCCCAAATCAAGACGGCAGAAGAGGAGAATGTCTCCCTGAAGGGGAAGCTCCAGTCCCTCGAGGCGGAAAAGAGCACCCTGAGTACAACCGTTGAAGGCCTGCAGAAGCAGGTCGCCGAGCTGGAGAAGGGCCTTGAGGCGGCCAAGAAGGCTGCGCCGGCCGCCAAGGTGCCACCTGCCAAGTCGCCAGCCACCAAGCCGAAATAAGAAATAAGGGGAGGACCACCCTCTCGCTGGGAACAGAGGGAGGGGGTCCGTCCGTCTAGAACCATGGAGGACACCCAGTTGGGAACCCTACCCAGGAGAGGAGGTGATACCTGTGAAGAAGGCACTCATCGCGTTCTTCGTCGCCCTCGTGTTTGCGGTTGGCATGGCGATCGCCCCGGCATGGGCCGCCACTGCCGCAGAGCTCTCCAAGCAGTGCGCGGATGCGCTGAAGAAGACCCCGAATAAGGATGCCGCGGCGCTCTGCAGCGAGGGGGACAAGCTCCTCAAGGAAGGCAAGACTGAGGAGGCGGCAAAGAAGCTGCAGGCGGGCGTGGACAAGCTCAAGCCTGCGACGAAGTAGTCGGCCTAGCCAGGGGGGGGAGGGGGAAGTTCCCTCCCCCTCATTTCTTCTCTATCACCCCCGGGTCACCAGACTTCCGCCTTGAAGCTGGCGGGCATCCTCGTCTGCTCGAACCCGCGCCGAAGTTGCGATTCCGCCGTCTCATTCCCACACATCCTCACGTGCCTGCCTTCAATATCGGACACGACTCGGACGAGAGGATCCAGATTGATTCTCTCCTGTCCATCGGCGCCCGCCTCGGCCTTGACGATGCGCCCCCGCGTGTACGGCCAATCCTCGGGCCATTCGCGGGTCAAGACGGGATGATATCGGAAATTCTCCGCGTACTTCTTTTCGAGGCCCAGCCATTCCTGGTGAGACATCAATTGTCTCGGATTCTTCACGCTCACAATCAGGACGTAGTGCGCTCCTGGATGTTTCCGTGTTCGCCCGAAATTCAGCGCGGCGAGATACCGGACGTGGGCAAAGAGGGGAGTCACGCCGGTCGAGAACCCAATACCAAGAAACTTCTTGTCGAGCCACCAGTCATCGGGTTCCAGCTTGAGACTCTGGTTCTCATCCTTGATCCGGTGTTCGTACACGATTAATGTGGTCCCATCACCATTGAATTCGACCCGCACGTTGATCTTGTCCCCGACCTTCACCCCGTCAGTTTGCCACCAAACGGACGTGTCCGCCTTCGGATCGTGTGTATCGTTAATGATGGTCTGGAGGATTCGATGCTCGGTGAGGGCGCAGTTGGAACGAGTATAGAGACGCTTTTGGAGCTTTTGTGTCCGCGCGCCGAAAGGCTCTGCCAGAAACGCGGTGCCCGGCCGCATTTCATCGAAAACCGGGTACATCCGGCCATCGACTTCAAAGGAGTGGGGCATTCGTATCTCAACGACCCGGATCTCTTTGGGATCGACGTTATCGAGACGACTCACTTCCGCTGGGACGAAGATGACAGCCATGATCTACCCTCTTCCTTTGAAGGAGTCCTCTCCTCTACGTGTCGAGCTCGCTGCGCAAGGATCGGCGACGCAAGGATGCAACGCTCATACCGGATTCTCTTTCTTAGACAGGAGGCGGCGGGCTTCTCTAAAAATGGCATGAAACATAGGTCGCGTCAAGCGGCGGGTCAGGGTGTTCTGCTGACTCGGATGATAGGAGGCCAGCATGGTCAGCCCTCGGCCGAGGCGGACCCGGGCGCCGTGGGCGAACCGAGGCCGGGGCCTCGGCAATGCGATCCCAGTTTCCTCACACACTTTGAGGAAGGCGTCGAACGCGATCCGCCCGAGGGTGACCACCACTTGGAGCCTGGGCAAGAGCCCCACCTCTCGCACAAGATAGGGCCGGCAGTTTTCGAGCTCCCGGCGTGTCGGGCGGTTTTGCGGCGGGGGACATCTGAGCGCCGCGGTCACATAGCAGTCAGTGAGCTTCAGGCCGTCCCCCCGAGCAATCGAGAACGGTTGGTTGGCGAAGCCAAACGTGTGGAGGGCCTGGTAGAGCCACTCCCCGCTCCGATCGCCGGTAAAGATCCGACCCGTCCTGTTCCCTCCGTGCGCGGCAGGGGCCAAGCCCACGAGCAGTAAGGCGGCCTCGGGGTCCCCAAAGCCAGGTATCGGTCTTCCCCAGTATTCCCAGTCACGGTAGCGGCGGACCTTCTGGGCCGCCACCTGCTCCCGGTGCCGGGTGAGCCGCGGGCATCGCGTGCAGTGAACCACCTCGGCCTGCAGCCTGGCCAGGGCGCGCCAATCGCTCGAGCGTTTTCGCATCGGTCCCCCGCCTCGGGCCCTGTGCTTCATATCTATCGGGTGTTCCCCTTTTCAAATTCGATCACCAGAATCGTCAGATTGTCTGTCCCGCCCCTGGCCAGGACTTCGTCGCGCAACGCCTCACCACCCTCCCGAGCCCCGGAGCTCTTGAGGAGGATCCGTGCGATCTCATCTCCCCCGCAGACATCGAAGAGGCCGTCGCAGGCCACCACGAGAAATCGATCGTCTGCACTGAGCCGCCGCTCTCCCACAGTCGGGACAGCCATCACTCCGATGGAACGAAAATAGCTGTCGCCGAAGCTCCGGGTCGGCATGAGCCCCCGGAGGCCCCGGACCACATATCCGCCCTCGACCTGTCCCCCTGCCCTAATGATCCGGGACCGCTCCGAAGGATCGTCCACCCGGTGGGGGCGGGTGAGGGGGACCCCTTTTGCACCCACGAGGAGAATCTCCGCATCCCCCACGTGGGCGAAGTGGAGTTCGTCCTTCCGGAAGAAGATTGTGGCCGCCGTGGTTCCGCTGTCCATGCCTTCGAGCCGCTCCTCTACTGAGCGGTACGCCTGCCGGAATGCCTCGATTGGTCGCAGCCCAGCGTCGAGTGCCTCGAAAAAGGTCGGATGGAGTGATGCCGCCACGATCTCTGCCGCCTCCAGCCCCCCATGACCGTCGTAGACCCCACCGAAGAGGCCGATCTCCGGACGGATCTCGACGACATGGCGGTCCTCCATGCTGCGTCGCAGGCCGATATCCGAGACGTGATGGACGGCCCGAATGCGGGCAGTGGCCGGATCGGGCTGGCTCGGCATTGGTCCCTCGGGAAGGCGCGAATCGTAGGTCCCTGTCGACCATACTTCAGGGAAGAGACGAAGGCAAGGCTTGGGTTTTTTGCCTCTCCCGGGCTATATTCACAGGGTGGGCCAGGACATAGCGGAGAACCGGGAGCTGGTTGCCCTTACCTTTCGATCCCTCGAGGAAGCCTTGGCCAAGGGGGGCAGGGAAGAGGCCGTCTCGGCGATCCGGGAGGCCTTTGCCGGGCGAATCAGGGCCTGCGTTATCGACCTGCCGTCGGCGGAAGAGATGAAGGAGCTGCCCGAGGCCCCTCAGCAGGAGATCAGGGAGCGGCAGCGCAAGGCCGCACGGCTCCAA
Organism: Candidatus Methylomirabilota bacterium; assembly: GCA_022615475.1. GTDB lineage: Bacteria > Methylomirabilota > Methylomirabilia > Methylomirabilales > CSP1-5 > CSP1-5. Next base: position 6,422 of record JAKEGQ010000039.1, read on the forward strand.
CAGAAGCGGGAGGCGGCCCTGCAAGTGATTCCGGCATACAGCCAACTGCTCGAGGCCTATCGATCCTACGACGCCGAGATGGGTTCCCCACGGCGCCTTGCCCGCACCCTGAAGATCTCGGGCACGACGGTTCTGGTCGGCGCGATGCTCGGGTATCTCGTCGAGCGAGGGATCGGCCTCCCGTACGCCACGGCGGGTGGCATCGGTCTGGGGGTCCTCGCCTTCTTCATGATGATGCTTAGAACCCTGAGCACCTCCCGGCACATGACGCAGGTGGAGTCCGCCCACGCCGCGGCCGTGGACAAGCTGAAGGAAGACCTCACCGTCGCCTTCGAGGCGGTGGACCGTCAGCGGACGTGGGAGGGAGAGGGGGACGCCAGGCCCTGAAGGAGGCACCCACCATGGTGGATGCACGTCACCTCGTGGAAGAGACACGACAGGAGCTTCAGGCGGTCGAGGCGCGGATCCGCCGGCATCCCTACCTGGACGCCGTAGAAACCGAAGCGGTCTCGAGAGACGAACTGCGCCGCTTCGCCGGCCAGCAGTACCACATCATCGCCAGCGACCTACGCGCGATGGCCCTCGTGATCGCCAAGGCGGACTCCGCTGAGACGCGGGAGTTCTTCTGGGGAGGGATCCAGGCAGAGCGGGCAGCCCTGGAAGCCCTCGAGGCCTTCGCCGGCGCCCTCGCCATGCCGGCGGGCGACCTCAAGGGTGCCGAGCCGATCCCGGGCGCATTTGCATACAGTGCCTATGTGGCCTGGCTCGCCCTCTTCGGCTCCTGCGCCGAGTTTGCCGCCGCCTTCCTGGTAAACCTCGACGCGTGGGGATCGAACTGCGCCCGGATGAGCCAGGCGCTGAAGGCCCGATACCGGATGAAGGAGGGGGATGTCGGCTTCTTTACCCTGTTCAGTGACCTGCCGCCTGGATTCCAGGACCGGGCCCTGCGGGTGATCCAAGAGGGACTCGACCGGGGGGTCGGGACCAAGAAGATAAAGCGCGCAGCTCGCATGCTCCAGGGCTACGAGCTTCTCTACTGGGATACCCTCTATGGGGCGTTACCACGGTAGCACCCCAGGGCACCGTCGATGGCGCCCGGCCCACAGCGGGTCGACCCGCCCTCACCGCCGTGCAGTCCTCTCCCGCAAATGGCAGGGCTCGTTGCCCGGGAGGCTCGGAGGGGACTATTTCTTACCCAGCAGCGAGTCCTTGAGCTGCTTCGCGGGCCGGATTCGGACGACCCGCTTGGCGGGAATCCTGATGGGCTGGCCCGTCTGGGGATTTCGACCCATGCGCGCCTTGCGGTTGACGAGGACCACCTTGCCGACGCCTGGGATGACAAACCCGTTCTTGGCCTCCTTCGCCGCGAGAGAAGCAATCTCATCTAACAGTGCTGTCGCGGTGCTCTTGCTAATCTTTGCCTGCTCCGCCAGCCGTCCGGCAAGCTGTGCCTTGGTCATCATCTTTGCCATCCCGCCCTCCTTTGTCGTGAGTGTTTAACCCGACCCCGCTTCCCGCAGGGGAAACCTTATACCCTGTCCGTCCGGCGCGAGTCAATAGATTCTTGCAGCCCGACCCTTCACACCTTCGTCTTCGTCCCCTCCAGGGCCTGCTCCAGCTCCTTGACCCGGTCCCGGAGCGCCTTCTGCGTGTTGAAGGCGTCGGTATCATCGCGCATCACAGCGAAGATCGCCTCCACCTGCCCATCGGATCTTTTGAGCAGCCCGACCGTGAACGCAATGGAGAATCGACTCCCGTCCTTCCTCAGGGCCGGGACCCGCAGGACCTGATCACCATAGTGGGTCTTGCCGGTCCGCATGACTTCACGAAAGCCGACCCAGTGTCGCTCCCGATATTTCTCGGGGATGATGAGATCCAATGACTGCCCCAGAGCCTCCTTCTCGGTGAACCCGAACATCCGTTCGGCCCCGGGGTTCCACAACATGATCTTCCCGTCCGCGCCCGCCAGCACGATCGCGTCCGCTGCCTCGCGGATGATTCGCTCATGCATCGACACCGTCCACCTCCCTTCTCGGGAAAGGCCTCCCGCAACCCGGACCCCCCGTCCAGTCAGGAGGGGTTCAGGCTCACAATATGATGATAATGCACCGTGAGTCTCTGGTCGCGGGATGAGCCTTCAGGTTCAACGAAGACGACCAGGCCGTCCGCCGCCTCAAGAGTCCCCACCAGGCGCCCTGTCACGGTGGGTCCCCCCGGGGCGTCAGTCCTGAGCTTCAGGGTCACCCGCTTGCCGACGTGCCGCCTGATCTCTTGTGGCGTCATCGCATCCCTCCCTCTGGTCAGCAATCTTTCTCCAGTCTCCAGTCTCCAGATCAAGTCCTGGAACCTCCTCCAGGCGTTGCCCCGCCCTCCTCGAGGAGATAGAGCGTCCGGGGCGACTGTCCTTCAAGGAGGCCGGCCAGCGCGTGGAGGACCTCGTCATATTCCTCGTGCGAGATACCGCCGCGCAGCGTTCCGAGGGGGAGGACCCCGATCGTTGCACATCCCCGCGCCACCAGCTCGGTGAGGGCACTCCGGAGACCAATACGCACATCCTCCTTGCGACAGATCGCCTCGCTGTCAAAGTCGTACACGATCACGCGGGCGACATACGTCGCCCCCCGAGGTCTCCCGTCCTCGATCATGACCGAGCCCAGTGGACGCTTCTCCGCCCGTGTAGCCCGCTCCAGAGCGGCCCAGAGGTCGAGGGGGGTGGCCTTCGGGTCCAATTCCTGGGTCACCGTCTGCAGGAGAAGGTAGGTATCCTCCGGAACGATGAGCGCATCCAGTCCCGGCGGGCGCCCGCGCGACGCCCACCGGATAATTTCCGTCGACCCGAGGCGCCCGATGCGCAACCCCTCCTTCGTGAAAGTACGCTTCACGCCGAGCGGAGCGTCGCCGAAGCGTCTACTTGACCATCAACCATTGCCCCTGGTACAAGGGCTGGAATGTGCTGGGAGCGCACCCATGGATGTCACCACGCATGCCGCGGTTGGGACCTTCGCCGCCCTGGGACTCGCCAAGGGAAAGGAAGGATCCACGGAGATCTGGGCCGCAGTCTTCCTTGGGTCCATGGCCCCTGACATTGATGCTATTTTCTACCTGATCGATCCCCGCTTCTACTTCGAGCAGCACCGGACGCTCACCCACACCCTGGGTGGAGTGACCCTCCTGTCGGTGGTGACGGCAGGGCTCATCACCGTGTCTTCGAAAAAGTCCTCCCTCTTTGTGCTGGTGCTCTACGCCTTCGTCGGAGGACTCATCCACCTGGCTCTCGACGCGCTGCCCGGCTACCCCCTCCGTCCTCTCGCCCCCCTCTCATCTTACGACTACGCCCTGGGCCTCTTCTGGTGGCGGGATCCCTTCTTCAAAGTGACCGCCCTCATCGGGATCGGCCTGATCCTCATTCTCCCCCGTTTCCTCGCGCGGCCCTTCCTCGTCCTCGGCTTGCTGGTGATGGTGGGCAAGGTAGCCGTTGCCTTTTTTCTCCCCCGCTAGATTCGACGACCGTTGACCGATGACCGTCTCCTCGCCTGCGGCGAGGGGGAAGGTCGACCGCGGAGGCCGGCGAAACCCGCGCCTCCGTCGAATAGGGTTTGACCGCGAGACGCATACGCTAA
>JAKEGQ010000230.1 GCA_022615475.1 Candidatus Methylomirabilota bacterium
CGCGTGGAGCGCGTCTTGAAGCTCATTGACATTGTCGGGCTAGACGGCTTCGAGTCTGCCTACCCGCGTGAACTGTCCGGTGGCATGCGGCAGAAAGTTGGCTTTGCCCGTGCGATGGCCGTTGAGCCGGAATTGTTGTGTATGGACGAGCCTTTCTCTTCCTTGGACGTGCTCTCTGCCGAATCCCTGCGCGGTGAGTTGATGGAATTGTGGCTGAACAAGACCATCCCGACGAAGGCTATCTTGATGGTCACCCACAACATCGAGGAGGCCGTTCTCATGGCCGATCGGATTGTGGTCATGGGTAAGACTCCCGGCCATATTGTCGGTGAAATTGCCATTACCCTTCGCTATCCCCGTCACGGCAAGGATACCGCTTTTCACAGTATTGTGGATAAAGTCTATGCGACTGTCGCCGGTCAGATCAGGTCGGAGCCAGAGAGGCTTGGAACAGCCCCTGGACAGCCCGGAGCGACCCGGCCACTGCCTCATGCCAGGCTTGGCGCCCTCGCTGGCCTGCTGGAAAAGCTGGCACTCGAAGGGGGACGGATTGACCTGTACCGCATGGGTGGCGAACTGGTCTTGGAGCTGGATGACCTCTTGCCTATTGTGGAAGCGGGGGGCTTGTTAGGCTTCCTCACCGTACAGGAGGGGGATTTGGTCTTGGCCCCACTGGGGCAAACCTATGCTGAAGCGAGCATCCTTGCGCGCAAGGAAATCCTCGCCGGACGTACCCTGCGCTTGCCACTCATCGCCTGGATTTATGAAACCCTGCTCCGCGACGACGACCGCCGGGTCGCCTGGGATTACTTCCTCGACAAACTACAGGCTGACTTTGGTGATCTCAGCGAGGAACAGCTAAGCGTTGCCATCAGTTGGGGACGGCATGCTGAGCTGTTCGCTTACGACGATGATGCCGGCGAGCTCTATCTGGAGAGTTGAGAAGGCCACAACCTCCTCTCCCACCCCGTCACCAGGGCAGGTCCAATCGGCACAGGAGGACTTAACCCCAAATCCAGCCCACCCTGTTGGGGAAAGGAGACGAACCCATGGCGAAGACAAGGCGTGACCCCCACGTAACCGCGATCCGGAAGGATACGTCCGAGATCCGGAAGGAAACAAAGAAGATCCGGAAGATGGTCGAGACGCCGTTGAAATGGGATCCCACGAAGGACGTCAAGGAGTTTCTGACCAAGATCTGGAACCTCCTCCAGAAGGTCTGGAATGCCATCAGCGCTATGCCCGGGAAGATCGTTGACGCGTTCCGCATGCGCGCGGGCACTACCATTGCAAAGATCGTGCAGACCTTCTTGGGCGTTGCCGGGACGCTTGTGGAGCCGGTCGCGTTCATTCCAAAGGCGATCAACTACCTAACCTCGAAGGGTTCGTCTCGGCGGGCACGGATGGAGCCCGATCGATGGCATCAGTTCTTCAAGGGCCTGGCCGCACTCACCGTCCGGATCAACCAGCTCGCGCAGACAGTGGGCGCCGGAGTCAACGTCAAAGTACCCGAACCGATCCAGGAGCGTTTCCTCACCCAGGTCTTCGACCAGATCCCCGGTCTGCTCCTCGCCCCGGCCAAACTCATCATGGACCCCATTGACGGCTGGGAGCAGATTCCTGGGAAGATTGTGAGCGAACTCGACCAGCTGCCTTCCGAGGGCGACATGCTGCTCAACCAGGTTCGGACCAATGCCGATACCCGGAGAACTCTCCAGCATGTGCGGTACATCGCAAAGATGGTCAGCGTCCTCGTCAACACAGCGATTTCTATACTCCCACGCGACCTGACCGTCCACATCGAGATCGCCGGCGAGGGGGGCGGCACCCAGCTCATGGGTCACCCGGCGGCCTGGGTTTTTCAAATCGCGAAGCTCGTGCTCGACCTTACCGACGTGGTGATCGGCTATATGCTCGAATTGGCGAGCGAGCCCAAACTGGTTGCCCGGGCGGCCTGATAGGAGGCTCGGCCAGACTCCGACCGCCGAAACACGAGCGCCCGGGCCAGATTCGACCCGGGCGCTCTTATTTATCCCGGCAACGACCTACTCTCCCACCCCGTTCCCAGGGCAGTACCATCGGCGCTGGAGGGCTTAGCCCGACCAGGGAGACAGGCTCCTTTGGCATACGTCTTGCTGGTGATTGTCACTTGCTCGTTGGACTACCGTCGCAACCGCTAGAAGTGAGGTCACGCGATGCCTTGGTGGATCTGGATTCTGATCGGCCTGGTCCTCTTGGGCCTTGAAATGGTCACGGCCAGCTTTTTCGCGTTCTTTTTCGGTGTCGCCGCCCTGGTGATCGGCGCCATGGTCGGGTTCGGCATCGGCGGGCCCGAATGGGCCCAGTCGTTGCTGTTTTCGGCGCTTTCGCTCGTCTCGCTGCGCACGTTTCGGGGCCCTCTCGTCGCGTGGATGAGGTCTCAAGAGCCTGTGAGCCCTGTGGATGCACTCCAGGGCGAGGTGGCGACGCTGCTCGAGGACCTCTCCCCGGGGGCTGCCGGCAAGGCCGAGCTGCGGGGTAGTGCGTGGACAGTGCAGAACGGGGACAAGCGAACGCTGAACAAGGGGCAGCGCTGCCGCGTGTATCGGGTCCAGAGCCTCACCCTCTGGATTCAGGCCGAGTAGCTCGAAAGGTCCGGAGGCAAGAAAGCCCGCCAGCAACAACTGGCGGGCTCTTTTTATCCCGGGACATGTACCTTTCGGTATCTCGGGGGCAGAGAGCGCGCGTAACTTCTGGCCCGGCTTGTTGCTTGACAATTCGCGAAACCTAACCTAGGTTCAAGCCACGACGTCAGCAGGGCGGTGTATGGCGCGGCCACACCGATTACGGCCAGCGGTTTAGCACAGCATGCAGAACACTCGGGAGGTCATAAGGCATAGAAGGGAGATCTCGTGCAATGGGTAGATTTCTCATTGAGGTTCCACACGAAGCAGAAAAGGTGGCATGTGCGCGCATCGTCAAAATCTTTCTCCAGACCGGCTCCCATTTCCTGACACATTGCGACTGGGGCTGCAAGGATGGGGAACACAAGGCGTGGATAATTGTGGACGTACCGAGCAAGGAGGATGCCCGATACATTTTGCCTCCCGCTTTCCGGTCGCAAGCCAAGATCGTGAGCCTCAACAAGTTTACCATAGAAGAGATGGACGAAATCCTTCGCCATCACAAGCCGTAACCGGCTACAACAAGCAAAAGCCCCGGGCAAAAACCCGGGGCTTTATTTATCCCGGCAACGACCTCCTCTCCCACCCCGTTCCCAGGGCAGTACCATCGGCGCTGGAGGGCTTAACTTCCCGAGGGCAACTCAGTCCTTGAGCAGGCCCAGGAACACCCGGGGCGTTACCATGCGCACGCCCTCGTAGATCTTGAGGGTAAGCAGGTGGGCATCACCGGTGACAATGAATTGTGCGCGCCCTTCCAACGCAGCAGCGATGTACTTGTCATCCTCGGGGTCCTCCGCCACTGCGCCGATCCTCAGAATCCCCTCGACTGGCTCACCAACGAGTGCGAGCGACGCGACCCAGAGGTCGAGGTCTTCGTCTGACGCGATCAGGTGCTTCCGCACTCGAGGGTAGGCGAGAGAGCGGCGCACCTCGGTGAGGATGGCCGGTGAGGTGACGAGCGTGAACGCGCGGTCTCGCAGGAGGCGAACAACGACTTGCCCGGGCGGCCCCTTGGGGCGGATGAGCGCACTGACGAGCACATTCGCGTCGAGCACGGCGCGGAGCACGTGCTACTTGCGTCTGCGCTTGCGGGTCCGGTGCTTGGCCTCGGTGGCGATCCGATCGGCCTCCGCTTGCGACAAGGTACCCGGCTGCCGCTCGAGGACCTGGAGCAACTGCAAACGGGCCGCCCGCTCCATCTGTTCAAGTCGCTCTACGGGCACCACGGCGGCCATCGGTTTTCCCTTCCGTTCAATAATGAACTGGTCATTGCGGAGGGCAACGCGATTCAGGATGTCGCCGAGCCGTTGGCGAATCTCAAGAGTAGAAATTTTCTCCGTCATTGCTCCCACCAACCTTTGCAACTATTATAGTTCATAGAGATGACAGAGTCAAGGGGCAACGTCCTACTCTCCCACCCCGTGACCAGGGCAGGTCCATCGGGCCGGTACTGGCCCGCCGTTGACACCCTTATTGGCACTTGACGCTATTAGCGTAATGCGCTAATATTGTCCGCAATGATCAAGTCCTTCCGCGATGCGGACACGGAGAGACTTTTTCGAAGAGAGCGGCCCCGCAGGCTGCCTCCCCAGATCTTTCGACCAGCGTTGCGGAAGCTCCTCATGCTGGATGCTGCCGAATCGCTTCAAGACCTGCGGGTGCCCCCCGGGAACCGGCTTGAAAAACTCAAAGGTTCTCGGGCGGGGCAATACAGCATCAGGATCAATGACCAGTGGCGGATCTGTTTCGAGTGGCGAGAGGGACACGCGCACGCGGTCGAAATCACGGATTACCACTCCTGAGGAGGGCGTAATGTCAGCCAAGAGGCTCCGACCCATTCATCCGGGGGAGATTCTCCGGGAAGAGTTCCTCGGTCCGATGGGGATTAGCCAGTATCGGCTCGCGAAAGACATCAACGTGGATCCCCGCCGGA
>JAKEGQ010000040.1 GCA_022615475.1 Candidatus Methylomirabilota bacterium
GTGAGCGTCGTCGGTACGGGCGAGACCGCGGAGGGGCTCGCCGATTTCCTCTTCACCGAGGGCGCCCTTGGTCTCGTTACCGAGGATCGATCCGAGGGGTCAGTCGGCGTCCTGATCCGGGCGAACTTCCCCGGGACCCTGTCGGTCGAACCGATCGTCGCCCGGCTTGCGGATTACCAGAAGGAACTCGAGGCTCTCGGCCTTGTCTGCGAGGACCGGCGGATCGAGGTACGCAAGATTCCGACTGAGGACTGGGGGAAAAGCTGGAAGCGGCACTTCAGGCCTCTTCCGGTCGGTAGGCGTCTGGTCATCGCCCCGCCCTGGGAGAACGGGCCGTTCCCCGAGGAGCGACTCGTAGTCCGGATCGATCCCGGGATGAGCTTCGGGACCGGCCACCACGCCACGACCCGCATGTGTCTTGAGGCGATCGAGGCTTTCCTGGGCCAGTGGCGAGGTGATGGGGGCCCCCGGGTGCTCGACGTCGGGACAGGGACCGGGATCCTCGCCATAGCCTCAGGCGTGCTCGGAGCCGAACGCGTGGTCGCCATCGACATCGATCCGGAAGCCTGCGCAGGCGCAATGAAAAACCTCGCTCTTAACCAGGTCGTGGACCGTGTCGAGGTCTTTCACGGAGGGCTTGACGCCCTCGGATTCGGGATGCCGTTCGACTTGCTCATGGCGAACCTCGACACGAAGGCTCTTTCCTCACTGTTGAATTACCTCAAAGCCTTCTTGGCCCCGCAGGGCCGCCTGGTCGCTTCAGGTATCCTGGTTGAGGAGGAGGAAATGTTCGGCGCCGCCGCCAGGGCTGCCGGTTTCCGAGTGCTCACCCGCCAATCCGATGGCGAGTGGCTCTGCCTCACCCTCACGCCGGAGGCGGGTGACATTCGTTCCGCTCCCCCTCCCGGGTCTCAGGTCGAAGGATCCCTGAAAAAGTGAACGCCGCCTGACGCGTGTCAGGCGGCGTTTATGTGCAGCGACCGGCTTACGCGGCCTTGAGCGAGGGCTGCTCCTCTGCAGCGACCTCGACCGGAACCTTCTTGGCGACGAAGGTCCCCTTCACGGGCATGGTGATGTGCAGGACGCCATTCTCGTATAGTAAACTATTAATTATAAAGCACTGAGCAGCTAGTAATAGCTTGCCATTGGCTGGTTGGTTGAAGATTAGAGGGTGCTGCAAGTGCCTGGGGGAGCAAAGCCGACGGCGACAAGGCTGCCCACCCCTGCTCCCCCGGAACAACTCCTAGGGGACACCGCCCCCCCGTCGTATCTTCTGCTTCCGCCTCTGGATCTTAGGTCGAAGCGTCGCTAGGCATTTGACATTCAAGAGCCCGCCATGGCTCGATTTTTGCTTTTCTGCCTTGACTCGCTCCTGACCCTCGGCATAAGGTTTGACGTGTGGAGGGTACCTGATGGAAGTTCTCGGGATTATCCTGGCCGGGGGACGAGGGGAACGGATCTATCCGCTCACAAAGGACCGGGCCAAGCCGGCGGTTCCCTTTGGCGGGAAGTACCGGATCATCGACTTTGTCCTGTCGAACTTCATCAACTCCGGCATCTACTCGATGTACGTCCTCACGCAATTCAAGGCCCAATCCCTCATGGAGCACCTTCGAGAAGCCTGGGATGTTGCCGGCGTCCTCCCGGATCACTTCGTCATTCCGGTCCCGGCCCAGATGCAGATGGGGGACGACTGGTACCTGGGGACGGCCGATGCCGTCTACCAGAACCTCCAACTGGTCCAGCGGGCCGATCCCGAGATCGTCGCCGTCTTTGGGGCGGATCATATCTACAAGATGAATATCCATCAGATGATCGAGCACCATCGGGAGAAGGACGCGGAGGCCACGGTGTCGGTGACCCCGGTGAAGCTCGAGGGGGCCTCGAACTTTGGGGTGCTCGAGGTGGATTCCGGCTGGCGGATCGTGGGCTTCGAGGAAAAGCCGGCCCGGCCCAAGGCGATTCCGGAAGAGCCAGGGTACGCCCTGGTCTCGATGGGCAACTACCTCTTCAACACGGAGGCGCTTGTCAAGGCCCTCTATTACGACGCGCAGAAGTCGGCGAGTACCCACGATTTCGGCCGCGATATCCTGCCCGCCCTCGTGAAGGAGGGACGGAAGGTCTACGCCTATGATTTCCGGAGGAACCGGATCCCCACCCCCCTCAAGGGAGAAGAGCTAAGCTACTGGCGGGATGTCGGGACGCTTGATGCCTACTACGAGGCGAGCATGGACCTCCGGGCGGTCGATCCATCCTTTAACCTCTACAACCGAAGCTGGCCCATCCGGACCGTCAGCTACGCGGCTCCGCCCGCGAAGTTCGTGTTCGACGAGGCGGGACGCCAGGGAATGGCCCTGAACTCCATTGTGGCCGACGGGACCATCATTAGCGGGAGCTTGGTCCGCGGTTCGGTCATCAGCCCGAACGTCCGAATCCATAGCTTCTGTCTCATCGAGGATTCCGTTATTATGAACCGAGTCGAGATCGGACGGGGCTGCCGGATCCGGCGGGCCATCATCGACAAGAACGTCTATGTGCCGCCGGGGACCGAGATCGGCTACAACCTGGACAAGGACCGGGAGCGGTATGTCGTGACCGAAAGCGGGATCGTGGTTATCCCCCGGGAAGAGCCGAAGGTGCCCTGGCCCTACAGGCCAGACCGCTAGAGGTCCCACCTTCGGGCTTCCAACTTTCTCCACGCCTCGTCTTGACGGGGAAGAGAGACTGGGCATATTGGGGAGTTCATGATCTCATACGGTCTGCGCGGGGCGAGTTTGGGCGAATAGCTCAGTGGGAGAGCACCTGCCTTACAAGCAGGGGGTCAGAGGTTCGAACCCTCTTTCGCCCACCATGCCAGACAGCCTCCGCGTCCGTCGGTCTTTCATTCCCTGCGGTTGTCCTTTCGCTCACGGGCCTGAGAGGTCTGATCCCGATGATGAGTCACCCGCTCCAGGAGTGACGGACAGGGAGGAGTTGCCATGGCGATCGTGACCTTCATTACTGCCGTGCTCGCCTTAGTGATTGCAGTCCTCGCCTATATCCGCACAGGTGGTCTCGAGGATCTTCGCAGTCAGGTGAAGGCGGTGGGTCCTGCCACGGAGGCGCTTCGGGCGAAGACCGCCGACGCGTTGGACCGACTGGAGAGGATCGTAAGGGGATCGGGGGGACCCCGCTCGCCCTCGATTCCGGAGGAGGAGAGGTAGGGGCGAGGGGGGTAGACCGGCTGATCACCCCGGTCCCGGACGGCCGTGCGCCTTTCACGCCGGAGGTGGAAGCATGAGCAATCTCGAAGAACGAGGAGGGTTGAGCAAAACTATGCGCAACGTGGCGATCGTGGGTGTGGTCGTCTTCGCCGCCCTGGTTGCAGGATTTGGTGTCGGATATTATTTCCGTGACAAGAAGGTGCAAGAGCTGGAACAGATCATGGCAGGCCAGAAGGAGCAGGTTTCCGCGATGGAGAGGAAGGTGTGGGAGGCGCAGAAGACTCAGCTTGAACGGGCATTGGCGCGGGCGAAGTTGAACATAGGCTTCGAGGAAATGGTGGGCTCTCTGGCCGAAGCGCAGGCCGAAGTGGAGCAGAGGAATTTCGGGAGGGCGATCCAGAAGATCGCGGCGGCGAAGGGCGCGCTCAGCGCGGCGGGAGACACGCCTGCGGCTGTGCGCGAGGCAGTGGGGGCCAAACTGGACGGGATCAAGGCAGGGCTGGAGAAGCTGGACGTGAAGGTCCGGGACCAGATCAGCAGCCTGGCGAAGGACCTGGAGGCGGGTGTGCTCGCCGGAGCCTCGGCAAAGGAAAAGGGCACCCCTGGGACCGGCCCGCCGAACGGAGGGGCAGCCGCAGGACAGGAGAAAGAGGGGGGGTAAACGCCTGATGCGTCAGGTGGGAAAGGCGTCCGCGAAGCCAAGGGATCCTCTCTGGTACAAGGATGCGATCATCTACGAAGTCCACGTCCGGGCCTTCTCCGATAGCGACGGGGACGGGGTAGGGGACTTTCGTGGGCTGACCGAAAAGCTAGACTATATCCAGGAGCTGGGGGTTACGGCCATCTGGCTGCTCCCCTTTTACCCTTCCCCGTTGAAGGACGACGGCTACGACATCGCCGACTACACGGACGTTCACCCCGCCTACGGAACCCTCCACGATTTCCAGGTCTTTCTCCGAGAGGCCCACCGACGGAACCTCCGCGTGATCATCGAGCTGGTCCTGAATCACACCTCGGACCGGCACCCGTGGTTTCAGAAGGCCCGCCGGGACAAGCCGGGAAGCCGCTTGCGCGACTTCTACGTGTGGAGCGACACGCCGGAGAAGTATAAAGACGCGCGCCTTATCTTCAAGGACTTCGAAACGTCCAACTGGGCCTGGGATCCCGTGGCGCGGGCGTATTACTGGCACCGGTTCTACTCGCACCAGCCAGACTTGAACTATGAGAGCCCCTCGGTCCGGCGCGCCATCCTGCACGTGCTGGATTTCTGGCTGGGGATGGGGGTGGACGGGCTTCGGCTGGACGCCGTGCCCTATCTCTACGAGCGGGA
>JAKEGQ010000231.1 GCA_022615475.1 Candidatus Methylomirabilota bacterium
AGCAGGACCCCCTTGGGGATCCGACCACCAAGCTTCTGAAACTTCTGGGGGTCATTCAGAAACTCGATGATCACTTGAAGCTCCTCCTTGGCCTAGTCCACGCCCGCCACATCCGCAAAGGTGACCCGGTTCTGTTTCTCCGTAAGGAGCCGGGCCCTCGCCTTTCCAAAGGAGAGGGCCTTGGCTCCTCCGCCCTGCATCTGGCGCATGAAGAAGACCCAGACGCCGATGAAGAGGAGCATCGGCAGCCAGTTGAGGACCAAGCTCCACCAGGGAGTCTGGTCCGCAGGCTTGGCAGAGATGATCACCCCCTGCTTCCGGAGGCTCGGGACCAGCTCGGGGTCCTCGGCGGCATAGGTCTGGAAGGGGGTGCCATCCTTGAGCTTTCCGGTGATGGCGGAGCCCTTGAGCTCTACTTCGGCGACCTCCCCCTGCTCGACCCGTGCGAGAAACTCGCTGAAATTAAGCTCCTTCCTTCCCGTCTGGCTCTGGCTGAAGATGCCGAAGAGGAGGATCATGCTCAGGATGATCACGAGCCAGAGCGCCATATTCTTCATCAAGGGACTCAACTTCCAACCCTCCTTGGGAGCCGGGATTGGGCCCCCACCAGGGCACCCATTACGTCGGAGTATAAAAATAGCACATCGCTCACGAGATGCCAAGACCCATGGGGCCAGGGGATACGTCCCCGAGGTCTCCCTCGCGGTGCAATGTCAGGACCAACACCTGCTCGGTCGCCCCCCCAACTCGGCCCCGTTCGTCGATTCTCAATCCGGACACCCACAGAATCCCCTTCTGATCCGTGACGATGGGGATCTGATCCCGCCTCTCACGGGGGACCTTGGCATCGACGAAGAGATCTTGCAGCTTCTTGTTCCCCTTGAGCCCCAGGGGGTGGAAGCGATCACCAGACCTCCAACTGCGTACCTCGAGCGGAGGAAGGACCTGCTTCCAGTCCACATATGCCCGCGCTGGGCCGGCAGCCCGGAGGTCGGCCATCGGCACGGGCTGGATCGCCGCCTCCACCGTGACCCCCCACCCGGGGATGAGCACCTCTCCAGGTACCGGCAACTCTTCACGGACTGTGGGAGCGCGCGATTCCGGGCGACGCCTCCCCACATAGAGGAATCCTTGCGACCTCCATGCCCTCAGGTTTCGGGGAAGCGATGCCGCTTCAGGACCATCGGCCGTCGTCAGTTTGTCGACCGCCTCGAGATGGGAGGAGGTGAGATACGCGCCCGGGGTCACACTTCGAATCGCCCGCTCAAGAATCCGGCGCCGAATTGCGGGCGCCAATGCCTGCAGAGAGCTCAGCCTCAGGCACATTCTTTCCCCCTCGATATCCACGAGGCCCTTCGAGGATTCGCGGGCAACCGCGTCGAGAGTGGCTTCGTCCTCGGCGACGAGGGCCGCCATGCGCGCGAGGCCTCTCGCTACCGCGGGATTGTACTCCTGCTCAAGCAGCGGCAGGAGTCGCCACCGGATCCGATTTCGGCGGTACCGAAGGTCCCGATTCGAGGGGTCCTCCACGAAAGAGAGCTGGTGCGCCTTGACATAGGCTTCGATGTCCTCTCGCCCCACTCCGAGCAGCGGCCGGATCAGGCGCCCATCGCTCTGCGGCAACATCCCCCTGAGTCCCCGAAGCCCCGAGCCCCTGAGGAGGTGCAGGAGAACCGTCTCTGCCTGGTCGTCCCGGTGGTGCCCCAAGGCAATCTTGGTCGCCCCCACCCGGGATGCCACCTCCTCAAGAAAGCGGTAGCGTGCCCGCCGGGCCGCCTCCTGAAGCGATCGGTCGCGACGCTCCTCCCGCGCCCAAGTCCCGGTCGTCACCGGAAGGCCCCACGAGGCTGCAATCCTCTCGACAAAGAGGGCATCCTGTCGGGACGTTTCCCGAAGGCGATGATCGAAGTGTGCCACGGTAAGCGCGAGGGACCACGCCTCGCGAAGTCGGAGCAGACAGTGAAGCAAGGCGATGGAGTCCGCGCCACCCGAGACCGCCACCACCACCCCTTCTCCTGTCTGGAGAAGCCGGTGCGTTGTGATCGCTCGCCGAACCGCGGAGAAGACCTCCTGTCGCACGGGCTTCCCTCCTTACCGCCGATCATAAGGTGCTCGCCGAACACTGTCAACGTACACCCCGTGGGCGGAGGGACATTCCTGTTGAAAAATCGCGATCTCCCTGATACCTTACGGACCCAGGATGGAGTGAGGAAGACGATGGCACCCGGGTCTCCGGAAACAGCCAAACCGACCGTCCTCGTCGTGGACGACGAGCGCGTCATGCGCGAATTCTGCGCCGATGTCCTGGGCCAGGCAGGTTTTCAGGTCCGGACGGCCGCCGACGCTCAGGAGGCCCTAGGTGCAGCCCAGGCAGACCCTCCCGCCGTGATCCTCTTGGATGTGATGCTGCCCGGGATGAGCGGGGTCGAGGCCCTGACCCATTTCGGCCGGGTTGCCCCCTTGACTCCGGTGATCATGATCACCGCCTATGCGTCACTCCAAAGCGCCATCGGATCTGTGAAGCACGGCGCGTACGATTATATCCCAAAACCGCTCGAACCGGAGGCGCTCGCCACCGCGGTCAGGCGGGCCGAGGCACACCACCGCGCCCTGGTGCAGAATGACCGGCTCGTCCACACCCTACACGAAAAGGTGGCGGAGCTCAGCCGTCTCCACCAGCTCACGCACGAATTGGCGGCGGACCTGCGGGAACGGATCGAGGCGAGAACAGCCGAACTCCACCGGAGCGAGCACCTCACCGAGAGCATCATCAGCCACCTGGCCAGCGGACTGATGGTGACCGATTCGGGCGGAGTCATCAGCCTGATCAACCCCCAGGGAGCCCTCGCCCTGCGCTGCGACGCCTCGGATCTCATCAATCGCAAACTCACCGACCTCTTTCCCAACGGGGGCGAGTTGTTGGAGGTCCGCGGCGAGTCCAGCCACCGGGAGCTCGAGCTGGCTCTCCAGGACGGCAGCACTATTCCCCTTGGCTTCACCAACTCGTACCTCACGGATGTTCGGGGGAACCGAGAGGGAGTCATCGTCATCTTCCGAGATCTGAGTGAGATCAAACAGCTCCAGGCCGAGCTTCGGCGCAAGGACCGCCTCGCCGCCATCGGTCAGGTGGTGGCGGGCGTGGCCCATGAGATCCGGAACCCCCTCTTTGGCATCACCTCTGTGGCCCAGATCCTGAAACGAGAGGTGGCCCTGCCTTCAGCCCACCAAGAGCTGGTGGATGCGATGCTCTTTGAAACCCAGCGCCTGAATGTCCTCGTGAGCGACCTTCTCCTCTTCGGGCGGGAGTCGCGTCTCGAGCTGCGACCGACCGATCTCCATCAGCTCCTGGACGCGTGTTGCCACCTGTACGCCGCAGAAATCCGCGAGCGCTCCATCCTTCTGCACAAGGACTATGATCCCCACCTGCCAATACTCCTCGCCGATCCGGACAAGCTCAAACAGGTCGTCCTGAATCTCTTGAAGAATGCCCTGGAAGCGACTCCTCCCGATGGGACCGTGACCGTGCGAACCGAGGGCCATCCAGTGGAGGGGCAGGGCGAGGCCGACGAGGTGAAGCTCATTATCAGCGACACAGGGTGCGGGGTACCCCCTCAGCATCAAGAGCGGATTTTCGACCTCTTCTTTACCACGAAACCCCGGGGAACGGGCCTGGGACTCCCGATCTGCCGGCGCATCGTCGAAGACCACGGAGGGAGGATTTCCGTCAAGAGTCGCCCGGACGAGGGAACGGAGTTCACCGTCGAGTTGCCCCTCCATCCGGGCGACCGCTCAGCGATGGCAGATCGGGTCAGTTCATAGTTGAGGGTTCATAGCCGACGTGCCCAAAATTTCGAATTCCGAAATTCGAATTTCGAAATTGTTCGGTCAGCGTTCATCGGAGAAACAAGATGGAGCCGACACTGGTCATCATCGATGACGAGTCCCTGATCCGAAAGGTCCTCCGGCACCATTTTGAGCGGAAGGGGTATCGGGTCCTCGAGGCCTCAACCGCCTCTGACGGGATCCAACTGGTCCGCGAGGAGGCCCCCCATGTGGTCCTCCTGGATCTTAAGCTGCCGGATGAAGATGGCCTGACCGTCCTGGACCGGATCAGGGAAAGCCAGCCCGATAGCGCCGTCATCGTGCTCACCGCCCACGGGACCTACGAAAAGGCCGTCGAGGCCGTGAAGCGTGGCGCCGAAGACTTTTTGATCAAGGAGCCCGCGGAGGGAAACCTGGCAGCCATGGAGCTTCGGGTGTCGAAGGCGGTGGAGGGGCTCCGGAAAAACCGGATCCGTTCGTACTACCGACAGCATTTCCGGCGACGGGCGACGGACCGTGACGCAGCCATTCCCGGCGAGCATCCCTCCATCCTCGAACTCAACAAGCTCGTGGATCTCGTGGCCCAGAACCCCTCCACGACCGTCCTTATCACGGGAGAGAGCGGGACAGGCAAGGAGCTGATGGCCAAGGCGATCCACCAGAAGTCAGGCCGACGAGACAAGCCCTTTGTGGAGATCAATTGCGCGGGCCTCTCGGAGAATCTCCTGGACTCGGAGCTCTTCGGCCACGAACGGGGGGCATTCACCGATGCCAAATCGATGAAGCGGGGCCTCCTAGAGGTGGCTGACGGCGGGTCAGTCCTCCTGGATGAAATCGGCGACATGCCCCCGGCAGTTCAGCCCAAGCTCCTGCGGGTCCTGGAGGCTCGGACCTTCAGGCGGGTCGGAGGTCTGACGGATATCTCAGTCGATGTGCGCATGATCAACGCCACCAACAAAGACCTGAAGAAACTCGTGGAGGCCGGCACCTTTCGAGAGGACCTCTACTACCGATTGAAGGTGATGCCGGTGGAGATTCCCCCCTTGCGGGAGCGGGGTCGCGATGTACTTTTCCTCAGCGAGCTGTTTGTCCAGGAGTTCAACGCCCTGCTCAAGAAGCGCATCCGGGGATTTTCCCAGCAGGCCCAGGAGATCCTCCTGGCCTATCCGTGGCCAGGCAATGTCCGCGAACTCAAGAACGTGACCGAGCGCGCGATGATCCTCTGCTCCGGTGACCTCATCCTGCCCGAGCATCTGCCGGCAGATCTTCAAGGACTCGCCGGCAAGGTCGTCCGGGTCAGCACCGAAGCGACGGTGGACCCATCTCCGCGCCGCAGAGACCCGGATCGGTTCTCCTCCCTGGCTGACCTCGAGAAGACCC
Organism: Candidatus Methylomirabilota bacterium; assembly: GCA_022615475.1. GTDB lineage: Bacteria > Methylomirabilota > Methylomirabilia > Methylomirabilales > CSP1-5 > CSP1-5. The sequence goes on from JAKEGQ010000231.1 coordinate 5,203, forward strand.
ACATCCGCGAGGCACTGGAGGCTACGGGAGGAAATCGTACCCAGACGGCAAAGCTCTTGGGGATCTCCCGTTCGACCCTTCTCGACAAGATCAAGCGGTACCGTCTGCAGAAGTAAGCCGCCGGCCGCCCTCATAACCGTTTCGACTGCCGGTTTTCAGACAGG
>JAKEGQ010000232.1 GCA_022615475.1 Candidatus Methylomirabilota bacterium
AAGAGGATACTGGCAATTGAGGACATCGAGAGGGCCGCCTGCCTGTTGAGCAGCGTCCCGCTCCCAAAGATGGGGAAGATATAGACAAAGGTCAGGGGGCTTTCAACCCCTCCGGTGTAGTGGACCAGCCCGGTGCTCAGGACAAGATCGGCGGCGAACTGGCAGCCGGCAAACTCTTCAAAGCGCCTGACCCGCGGCAGGAGAACCGTGTAGAGGCCACTCAGGGCAAAGGTCAGCCCCAAGAGGAAAAAGAGGGGGCCCGTCGGGTACGGGGGTTTTTCCTCCAGTTGAATGATTGCCGCGGACCCAAGGAAGAGAATCGCCACCAGCAGGCGGATGGCGATCACCCATTTGAGCCGCTTTTCCCAGCCCGTCCTCCCGGCCCCTTCGTCCTTGCCCTCCGACATCGGCCTTCCCTTGAGAGACGGTTCACAGTTCACGGATCATTGTTTATGGAAGGTATGGATCCTCCCTCCCTGAACTCTGAACCTTGAACCATGAACCAACCGGGGCTACTTGTTTCCCACCACGCTGATCAGCTTGAAGATGGGGAGATACATGGCGATGACCACACCCCCGATGATCACCCCGAGGAAGATGACCAGGAGGGGTTCCAGGAGGGAGGTGAGACCGGCCACTGCGATATCCACCTCTTCATCGTAGAAGTCGGCGATCTTGTTCAACATGCGATCCAGGGCACCCGTCTGCTCTCCCACAGCGATCATCTGCACCACCATAGGCGGAAAGACCCCTGAGGCCTGGAGGGGCTCGGCAATGGTCTTACCCTGGGCAATGGTCGTCCGCGCCTTCAGGACGGCGTCCTCGACCACCTTGTTTCCCGCGGTCCGCGCCGTGATGTCCAGCCCTTCCAGGATCGCCACGCCGCTTGAGACCAGGGTTCCCAGGGTCCGAGTGAACTTGGCCACCGCCACCTTTCGGACCAAAGGTCCAAAGATGGGCAGCTTCAGCACAAGACCGTCGATGGTTCTCTTCCCCCCTGGGGTCCGATAGTAGAACCTGAACCCCACTATGGCCGCCACGAGCGCCGCAAGCATGAAGAAGAGATAGGCGCGGACAATCCGGCTCGCCTCCAGCACGATCACCGTGGGGAGGGGCAGGGTGGCCCCGAACCCCTCAAACAACTGCTCGAAGGTGGGGATAACGTACATCAGGAGGAAGATGACCACGACGACCGCCACCGTGACGATGGTGGACGGGTAGAACATGGCGGTCTTGACCCGCTTTTTCAACGCCATCGCCTTCTCGATATAGGCAGCCAGGCGGTTCAGGATCGTGTCCAGGATTCCCCCCGCCTCCCCTGCCTCCACCATGTTGGTGTACAGGGTGCTGAAGATCTTCGGATGCTGCTTGAGGGCGGCGGAGAACGTGGCCCCCCCCTCCACCGCCGACCGGATATCGTGGAGGACCTTCTTAAAGACCTTCTTTTCCTGTTGCTGAGACAGGATCTCCAAGCACTGGACCAAGGGGAGCCCGGCGTCAATCATCGTGGCAAGTTGCCGCGTGACGACGGCCAGGTCCTTATCACCGACCTTTGCCCCGAGGCCGGGAACCTTTATATCTATCTCCCGCGCCTTGGGCGTCACAGCCGTCGCCATGACCTGCTGCCGCCTGAGCTGGGCCACCACCGCCTCGCGGCTCGCGGCCTCCATCTCACCGTTGATGGTCTGTCCCGTGCGTGTCCTTCCGCTATAGGTAAAGACTGCCATGGTCTATTTCCTCCCCCATTGGCTCCCGGCCCCGGCCACCTTCCCTGGAGTCGCGGCGCCCGGCGACTGAGCTCGCTGCATCATCTGCTGGAGCTCTTCGTGGTTCTGGGAAGCCCCGAGGGCCACCTCTCTACTGATCGAGCGCCTCAGGAAGTGCTCCAGGAGCGATTGGTTCATCGTCTGCATCCCCGATTTTTCCTGGCCCGCCTGCATCGTCGAATAAATCTGATGGACCTTGTCCTCCCGGATCAGATTCCGGATGGCCGGGTTGGGGATCATAATCTCCATGACCAGCACCCGCCCCTGACCATCCGCTCTTGGGAGCAGGGCCTGACAGAGCACCCCCTCCATGACGAAGGAGAGTTGCGCGCGAATCTGCGGCTGTTGATGGGCCGGAAAGACATCGATGATTCGGTTGATCGTCTGCACCGCCGAATTGGTGTGCAGGGTCGCAAAGGTCAGATGCCCGGTCTCGGCAATCGTGAGGGCCGCCTCGATCGTCTCGAGATCCCGCATTTCTCCGATCAGAACCTTGTCCGGATCCTCACGGAGGCACGCCCGGAGCGCATTCGCAAAGGAGTCGGTATCCGCGTGGACCTCCCGCTGATTCACGACACACTTCTTGTGCGTGTGGACGAACTCGATGGGGTCCTCGATGGTGACAATATGTTCAGCCCGCTCAGTGTTGATCTTGTCGACCATGGTCGTCAGCGTCGTGGACTTTCCCGAACCGGTCGGTCCGGTGACCAGGAGAAGCCCCGAGGGTCGGCTACACAGATCCTCCACCACCCTGGGCAGCCCCAGCTCTTGGAAGGTGTAGATCTTGTAGGGAATGGTCCTGATGGCGACGGCCACGGCCCCCCGCTGGAGAAAGCAGTTGGACCGGAACCGGCCAAGCCCCCTCACACCGAAGGAGAAGTCGAGTTCCTTCTGCTCTTCGAACTTCTGTTTCTGGACATCGGTGAGGATGCTGTAAGCAAGCTGCTTGGTCATGGCCGGAGTGAGGGGAGTATTCCCAAGCGGTTTCAGCTGGCCGTGGAGACGGATCATGGGCGGAATGCCGGTAGTAATGTGCAGATCCGACCCCCCCTTGGCCACTAATTCCTTAAGCATCTGATCCAGATTCGTCATGAACCCTCCCGTGTAGTGACAATCGAGCAATGGACCATTGGACCGCCCCTCGATCTCCCTCGGGGCTCCAAACTAAACGCACTCTGCGCGTTTAGTTTAGTTGTGGCTGGTCACCCGCATGATCTCGGGGATGGTCGTCATCCCTTCTCGGATCTTCTGCAGGCCTGCCTCTCGAAGCGTCTTCATCCCGTGCTTCCGGCCGAGCTCCTTCATCTCATTGACCGAGGCGCCCTGCAGGATGGCGTCCTTGATTTCCTCGGTGATCGCCATGACCTCGTACAGGGCGACGCGTCCCCGGTAGCCGGTATCGTTACACTCCATGCATCCCTTTCCCTGGTAGCAGGAAAGTGCCTTGGCATC
>JAKEGQ010000233.1 GCA_022615475.1 Candidatus Methylomirabilota bacterium
AGGAGCTAGACTGCGCCGAGACGCCTCGATCCTGCAAAGCTCAGGGCGCTAGGGCAGGCGCGCACACGGAACATGCCGCCGCGAAGAGATGGTTCGACGTCGCCCACCATAATACGAGGGCGCACACCGGCATCCTCATCCTCGCCTCGCTCTCGGAGCATCGCGTCGAGGTGCTGGCCGACCGGGGGATCAATGAGAAGGTTCAGCCCGGCACATGGGATGAGATTGTGAGGATGCTTAGCGCAGGCCTGAAGTCAGGAGAGGCTTGCGCCGCCTTTTGCGCGGCGATTGAACGCTGCGGCGAGATCCTCGCCGCCCACTTTCCCTGGCCTCCAGACGACTGTGATGAGCTGGAAAGCAAGTTGGTGATCGAGCAGTAGCCCGACTGCCAACTCCAGGGCACGACCAGGTGCCTCGGCTGGCACGAAGTATGCTTTTCCTCCGGGTGACCCCGCCCGTCCCTGATGGTGGAGAGTGCGAATGCGTGAGACCGAAGTCGCCGTGCTGCGGCGGCGCCTCGCTGAGATGGCACAGAATCTCTGGTGGACCTGGGAGCCAGAAGCGATCGAGATCTTCCGCGATATCGATCCCGATCTGTGGCGGCGCTCCAGTCACAACCCCATCGTCTTTCTCGGGAATCTAAATGATTCAGATCTTGCCACTCGTGTCGAAGGAAAGGCCATCGAAAGCCGCATCAACTTTCAGTTTCGGCGCCTTCGAGAATACCTCAATTCCTCGCAGAGTTACGGTCAAAAGCACGCCGGCCCTTTATGGCGGCGACCGGTGGCATACTTCTGCGCGGAGTTCGGCCTGCACGAGTCGCTTCCAGTGTATTGCGGCGGCCTGGGTATCCTGGCGGGGGACCACCTCAAGAGCGCTTCGGACTTGAATATTCCGATGGTGGGCGTCGGCCTCTTTTACAGTCACAGCTACTTCAGTCAGCGGATCGACGAGAGCGGATGGCAGCAGGAAAACTACCCCAGCTCCTCCACTGAGACGATGCCCATCAGGCGGGTGCTGGACGGCAAGGGGAATCCCTTGATCGTGGCGGTGCGGACGGGCGACCACGATATCAGGCTGCAGATCTGGCAGCTCAACGTGGGCCGTGTCCGGTTGTTCTTGCTGGATTCGGATATCGAGGATAACGACCAAACCGACCGCGAGATGACGCGCGTCCTGTACGGCGGAGGCGAAGCAGTGCGCATCCGCCAAGAGATCGTGTTGGGCATCGGAGGGTATCGCGCCCTCCGGGTCATGGGGATCGACCCCGCGGTCCTGCATCTCAACGAGGGCCACTGCGCCTTCGGCCCCCTCGAGGCGGTTCGGCTGCGGATGAAGGAGCAGGCCGAGGACTACAGGACGGCGCTCGAGAACGTCAGACGGCGAACGGTCTTCACCACTCACACCCCCGTTGACGCGGGGCATGACCGATTCCCCCCCGACCTGGTGAAGGCAAACCTCGGCTGGCTTATCGCGGAGCTAGGCATAGACCTTGAGGAGTTTATGGCCCTGGGCCGCACCCGGACCGATGATCATTCGGGGCCGTTTTGCATGACGGTGCTCGGTCTCAAGCTGTCGCGGCGGCGGAACGCCGTCAGCGCCCTGCACGCCGAGACTTCCCGCAGGATGTGGAAGTCCGCCTGGCTGAACCGGGAGGAGGGCGACGTGCCGATCGGGCACATCACGAACGGCGTTCACGTGAAATCGTGGCTGGCGCCAAGCATGGCTCGCCTCTACGTCAGGCACCTCGGCAAGGTGTGGGAGACCCGCATGAGCTTCTATGAATTCTGGCAGGATATCGACCGGGTGAGCGATATTGAGCTATGGGAGGAGCATCAGGTGCTGCGGGATCAACTGATCCGATTCGTCCGCCGCCGCCTCGCCCTGCGCTTGGCCCGCCTGCACGGAACTGATCCCGCCCACGTGACGGTCGATGCCCTCGATAACGGGATCCTCACCGTCGGCTTCAGCCGCCGGTTCGCCACCTACAAACGGGTGGCCTTGATCCTTTCGGACCCGGACCGGCTCGACGCGATCCTGAACCACCCGGAACGACCTGCCCAGATCATCTTCGCGGGCAAGGCCCATCCACAGGACCATGAAGGCAAGCGGCTCATTCAACAGATCTTCGAGGCGATGAGGGACCCGCGGTTCCGGTCGAGAATCGTCTTCATCGAGGACTACGATATATGGGTGGCACGGCACATGGTACAGGGCGTGGATCTCTGGCTTAATACGCCCGAGCGCCCCAAGGAGGCGTGTGGCACGAGCGGGCAAAAGGTGCTGCTGAACGGTGGGCTGAACTGCTCCATACTCGATGGCTGGTGGGCGGAGGCTGCCGATGGGCTGAACGGCTTCATTATCGGCGACGACCGTGAGCACGCCGACCCTGCGGTTCAGCGGGCACGCGACGCACAGGCCCTTTACCGTGTTCTGGAAGAACAGGTGGTCCCGGAGTTCTATGACCGCAACGAGCACGGCGTCCCCGCCTGCTGGGTTCGGCGGATGAAACACGCGATCAAGACGCTGGGGTGGCGGTTCAACAGCGACCGCATGGTGAAGGACTACCTGCTCGAACTATACCTCCCTGCCGCAGGCGGCAAGAGCTGCGCATTCTAGGGCCGTCGCGCACCTGAGGTGTGCGGGCGAGTCTCCTCAATGAAGCCTCCCCGGAGATTTTCCGGATGCCGGTGCTCCCCATGAGAACCCCGACCTTCGTGCGGGTTTGACAAGCAGGCCCCCCGTCCAGTATATTTGCTGACACCTCTTTACGCCTCAGCGCTCTTCGCATCTGGGCCATTAATCCGTAGGTGGGGGAAAAAATCGTGAAAAGGATATTGTGGATCGGTGTCGTTTTCCTCGTGCTGATTGTGGGCGGTCTCGTATTCCTGTATCTCTCGCTCAATCGAGTGATCCGCTCGGCCGTCGAGACGTACGGCCCCCAGGTCACCAAGAGCGAGGTCAAGCTCGGCAGTGTGAACGTCTCTCCCTTTTCCGGAGCCGCGTCGCTGTCGAACCTGGTCGTGGGAAACCCACAGGGTTTTAAGACCCCCAGCGCTTTCAAGCTGGGCGCGATGAGCATGTCGCTCGATGTTCGCTCGTTGCTTTCGGATACGGTCGCCATCCGAGAGATCGTCATCCGTGCCCCGGAGATCACGTATGAGCTGGGTCCAGGGGGCAACAATCTCGCGGCTCTCCAGAAGAATGTCGAGGCGTACGCTCGTGCCGGGGGCAAGAGTGGATCAGGGACGCAGGCCCAGGGGGCCGGGAAGAAGGTCACCATCGACCGGCTCCGCGTGGAGAAATCGAAGCTCAACGTGAGCGCCGGCGTGCCGCTCCAGACTCAGACGGCCACGCTGGAGCTGCCCGACATCGAAATGAAGGATATCGGCAAAGGGGGCCAGGGCGCCTCGATGGCCGCGGTGGTCGAAAAGGTGTTGGAAGAGATCAGTCGCAATGCGACAAAGGCCGTGGCCAATGTCGATGTGAAGGGGCTCGCCGAGAAAGCGGGGAAAGGGGCCGGGAAAGAGGCCACGGGCGCCGCCGGAAAAGCGTTGAAGGGCGTCCTCGGCAAGTAACTACTCGGATCGAAGCCTCCCAGGAGGACGCGACTGCATTCGTGACGCCCGATGGGTATGCGCCGTCGGGCGTCTTGCTTTTACCCCGCTCCGCGCACGATCAGCCCATCAGGGGGACGATTGGCTCAGGCGAGTTCGCTCCTGACGGCGATGGCCGATGTCGGGGTGAGCGGTGTTGAGGAGGATCCGCAGCTCTGCGATCTCTTTCCGCCAGGCGTCGGGGGGAAGCTTCTGCAGGACGGCATCGGGATCCTGGGTGAGCTTGGTCATGAGTTCATTGGCCTTTCGAAAGAAGAACGCGACCTTCCTGTTCATGATGCGCTCTACGACCGGTCGGAAGAACCGGGCTAAGGGATCGAGCAGAGGGGAGTCCACCCTGACGTAGGCCGAAACGGTGTTCTCCACATAGAAAGAGTCCCCCTCTCTCCGCTCGGCGTAGCGAGCGACCACGGCAACGCGGCCTGGGATGCGAATGAACCCCTTCTTGTACGTTCCCTGGGCGTAGTAGACCAATTGACCCTGGGTAGCCTGGAGCAGCTCAATCCGGCCCGAAAGTCCCTTGTGGTCATCGGCCCAGACCTCCGCGGGTCCTTCGCGCCTTACGGTGTATCTGAGCACGCCTGCCGCCTGTGCCAGGCTTGCGGTGAACTCGGGGTGCATCACCAGGTACCCAAGCACGGCCTCGCTCCCCAACAGGCGGAGGCCGCTCATCTGTCGATGGAGGGTGAAATCTTCCACGACCTCCTTCACGGGTCTCCGTTGCTCGGACTTCAGGAGCTCTTCAGGGAAGGGGATGCTGGTCGCCTGCGGGGTTGCCGCCGCGAACGAAACGAGGGCAAGCACGAGAGTCACGGTGGCCTGCACGCTCACGCTCCCTAGACGCTAAGAATACCAAAGGCGAGAGGGGACATCAACCCGAGGAGGCGTTGACAGGGGTGGGCTTTCATGGTAGCGTGAACGCCCATCGTCGCCTGGACGCAGGCCTGCAATGGGCGGGGATCGCGGCTCATGGCGTGGGAAAGGGACGGACAGCAGATCGGCGAGATTAAGGCCTTTCTCGGTGAGGGGACCGAGTTCAAGGGAGTTCTCTCCTTTCAGGGGACCGTACGCATCGACGGTCGACTCGAGGGCGAGGTGGTGGGAGACGAATTGCTCATCGTGGGGGAGGGGGCGATCCTCCGGGCGAACGTGGACGTAGGGAGCCTCATCTCCAACGGGAAGATCGAGGGGACCATCCGCGCCAAGAAGCGAGTCGAGCTCTTGGCCTCGAGCAGGGTCATCGGAAAGATCAGCACGCCGTGTCTCGTGGTGATGGAGGGGGCCGCGCTGAATGGCACCTGCGACATGGGGGCCGTGGAGGAGGAGTTGGCTCCTGCACCCGTTGGGGAATCGGCACCGGAGAGATAAGAGATAGAGGCCCGCCGCAAAGGGCACGCGAAAGATTTCATAATGGGTATGCGGGTCGTTGTGGCGATGAGCGGCGGCGTGGATAGCGCCGTCACGGCCGCCCTGCTTCAGGAACAAGGGTACGAAGTTGTCGGGGTCACGCTGAAGGTCTGGAGTCCTTCGACCGAGGCGCCCATCGCGCCTTCCCACCAGAGCTGCTGCACCCCGGAGACCTATGACGATGCCCGCCTGATGGCGGCCCATCTGGGATTTCCGCACTATCTCCTGAACGTCGAGCGCGAATTCGATGAGCACGTGGTTACCCCGTTCTGCCGGGAATACGCGGCTGGACGGACTCCTCTCCCCTGCGCCACCTGTAACACCGAGGTCAAGTTCGGCTCCCTCCTCGGGCGAGCCCTCGCCTGGGGAGCGGCATTTGTCGCCACGGGCCATTATGCGCGAGCAGTGCCGGACCCGGCCACCGGTCAGGTCCTGCTCAAGCGGGGGATCGATCGAACCAAGGATCAGAGCTATTTCCTCTACGGACTCACCCAATCACAGCTTCGGCGGATTCGCTTCCCCTTAGGGACGCTGCACAAGAGCGAGGTCCGGGCGTTGGCGGCGCGCCTGGGGCTTCGCGTGGCGCACAAGCCCGAGAGCCAGGAGCTCTGCTTCCTCCCCAACGGCGATTACCGCGGACTGCTCCGGGAACGGGTTCCCGAAGCGATGCGACCCGGACTCATCCGCGATCAGAGCGGCGACATGCTGGGGACGCATGCGGGGATTCCCCTCTTCACGATCGGGCAGCGGCGGGGTCTGAAGATCGGAGGCCGAGGAGGGCCGTACTACGTGGTCGCCGTGGACCCGGAGCGGAGCGAGGTGGTGGTGGGCCGGGAAGCGGATCTCTTTGCCGATACCCTGGTTGCGCACCGGGTGAATTTTGTCACCGGCGAGGCGCTCAGTGAACCACGCCCTGCCTTCGCGACCATCCGGTACCGCCACCCCCTAGAGGAGGCCACGATAGCACCTCTCGCGGATGGACAGGTCCTCGTGCGATTTGCCCACCCGGTCCGCGCCATCACCCCTGGCCAGGCGGTGGTCTTTTACGATCGGGAAGACCCCGATCTGGTGCTCGGTGGAGGCACGATCCGCGAGGTCCGCCGCCAGGGCTAGGCCGGCTCTCTCCCCCGGTCACACGACACCAGATGTTGCGGAATTCACACCAGCGACTGCCTCTTGGAGGCGGCGGAGAAAGGCTTGACACCCAATGAAAAGCCGTGCTAGCTTATGGCGCCTTTGGGCGAGGGGAGCCCCTGATGGGACGGGTGGGCAGGGCGATCCTCAGGCGCTCGGCCGGAGGACGCAGCGAACCGCCCTTATCCTTATCGGGGGCGGTTTCCTTTTTTGTCTGGTCCTGGGCGGGTGGCCCTGGGCCTTGGGCTATGTGATCGGGGGTGGGATCGCGGTCGCGAATCTGGAGCTGTTGCGCCAGGCGGTCGCTCGCACCCTCACCTCGCAGACGAAAAGGGTTCTCCCCCGCCTCGTAAGCGGTTCGCTCCTTCGCTTCCTCGGGATCGGGATCGTGCTTTTCCTCGTTCTCAAGTTTCTTCCCATTCAGGTGTTCGGCCTGGCCCTCGGGCTCCTCGTGGGGCCGGCCTCGCTCCTGGCGGCAGGGTTCTCCGGGGACGATGACATGGGGGAATCAGCGTGAAGGACGACATTGGAGGGACGATGGAGGGGGGCAGGGCTTCGGGGCCCGCGAGCGTTATCGTGGGCCTACTCCTGGCCGTTCTTCCGTACGTAAGTTCGGCCGCGGCGGCGGAAAAGGAACACGCCCCCGGGATCGTCAATCTGGACGTCACGCTGCTGCTGCAGGCGATCAATTTCCTCATCCTTGCAGGCATCCTCTACAAGTTCCTCTTCAAGCCGCTGACCGCCTTTATGGAGAAGCGGGCCGAGGGGATCCGCCATTCCCTGGAGGAGGCCAAGCGGGCCCGGGACGAGGTGGTCCGCGCGCGTGCGGAGTACGAGGAATCATTGCGGGCGGCCCGCCAGGAGGCGGGCGTCCTTCGGCAGCAGATGGATCGGGAGATTGCCGAGGAGCGCGAGCGCATGATCCAGCGGTCGCGCGACGAGGCCCATCGGATGATCACCCAGGCCCGGGCAGAGATCGAACAGGAAGTCCGCCGGGCCAAGGCTGAGCTCCGCGGCGAGGCGGTCAACCTTTCGCTGACAGCAGCGGAGCGACTCCTGCGGCGCAATCTGACGGAGGCGGATCACCGACGACTTGCGGAGCAGACGATTCAGGAGCTGGGGGGAACCTCGTGATAGGGGCTGGGTTGGCCAAGCGCTACGCCAAGGCCCTCGAGGAGGCGGCGGCCGAGGCGGATGCGCTGGAGGCGGTCGGCACCGAACTTGAGCGTGTGGCGACGCTCTGGCATCAGGACCCGGCAATAGCCGCCTTCTTTGGCAATCCTGGCATCCTCCTCAAGGACAAGGCAGAAACCCTCAAGGGCCTCTCACAGCGGATGGCTTTGTCTCCCCTGGTCGCTCGGTTTCTGGATCTCCTCCTCTCGCGGCACCGGATGCAGGCCCTGCCAGGCGCAGCCCGCCTGTACCGCGACCTGATGAACAGACGTTTGGGACGAGTCCAGGCGGCGGTCAGGACGGCGGTCCCTCTCGCGCCCGATCTCCAGGAGAGCCTTCGCCGCCGGTTGGCTCAGGTTCTTGGAGGGACTGTGCTGCTCGAACCCCATGTCGATCCTGCCATTCTGGGGGGAATCGTGGTCCAGGTGGACAGCACCGTCTATGACGGCAGCCTCCGCACGCAACTCAAGCAGCTTCGGGAGCGTCTCCTCTAGGGAGTGAAAAGCGATGGCACAGATTCGCGC
>JAKEGQ010000234.1 GCA_022615475.1 Candidatus Methylomirabilota bacterium
CCACGGGTCCCTTCGGGAAACATGAGGAGTATCTCTCCCTCCGCCAGAAGGCGCAAACACTGCTTGATCGCCCCGCGGTCCCCTTGGCCCCTGCGCACGGGAAAGGCGTGAAGGTCTCGAATGAGCCCGCCAAACAGGGGAAACCGGAAGAGCTCTTCCTTGGCGAGGAAGTGGAGCTGCCTCTCCACGAGGGCCACGCCGATGAACAGGGGGTCGACGTAGCTTACGTGATTGGCAGCCAGAATCACACCCTCGGTAGAGGGGACCTCCTCCTTCCCCACCACGCGGAAGCAGAAGAGCGGCATGATCCGGGGGAGGAAAACCTGCAGGGCCCGATACCACACCGGCGCAAACCTCCTGGTACCAGTTAAAGCCCTTTATTTTAACCATGTTGTATCGATCACGCAAGCGAAATATCGCGTGCGTTCTTGAATGTCCGATGAATCTCGGCCTCCATCTGCTTCACCACTTCCTCAGGGTTCAGCAGGGTGGTATCGATGAGGATGGCGTTAGGTGCCGGCTTCAGCGGCGAGGCCACCCGCGCCGTGTCCCGCCGATCTCGTTTGGCCACCTCCTCCAGGGTCGTCTCGATGGTCCCGAGCTCCTGGGGGGATTCCCGAAAGCGGCGACGGCCTCGCTCGTCCAGGGAGGCGGTGAGATAGAATTTCATGGCGGCGTCGGGGAAGACCACCGTTCCGATGTCGCGGCCATCCATCACTACCCCTCCCCGAGCCCCCAGCTCCCGCTGCTTCTCCACCAGCTTCTCTCGAACGCTGGCATGGACGGACAGGACAGAGGCAGCAGCCTGCACCTTGGGTGAGCGGAGCGCATCGGTGACGTCCTCCCCATCGACCAGAACCACAAACTCCTCTGCGGTTGGTCGAAGGTCGAGCGCGGTCTGGGACAGGAGATTCATGAGGGCCACCGGGTCTGATAGATCGATTCCCTGCCTGAGCGCCTTCCAGGCCAGCGCCCGGTACATCGCCCCGCTCTCGATGTGGCAATAGCCGAGTCGCCGAGCCAGAAGCCGCGCCGCTGTGGTCTTCCCTGCAGCCACCGGTCCATCGATGGCGATGATGAGGTCGCGCGGCAGCTGGCTCATCCCCGCCGCTCCAGGGCATCGGGAAATAGGCGCTCCAGCGTCTCCACAAAACCGGGAAAGGAGGTGCGGATACATGCCGTGTCCAGCACGATCGTCTCCCCCTCAGCCTGAAGGCCTGCTACGGTCAGTGCCATGGCCACCCGGTGGTCCCCATGGCTTTCGCACCGAGCCCCCTGAAGGCGGCGCCCGCCATGGATGATGAGCCCATCCGGGAGCTCTTCCAGACGAACCCCCATGCGACCGAGCTCGCCGGCAATAGTCCGGATGCGATCGGACTCCTTGACCCTGAGCTCGGTGGCGTCCCGGATGATGGTCTTTCCCTCGGCACAGGCGGCGGCCACCGCCAGGACCGGGATCTCATCAATCAGGCGGGGAATCAGGTCTCCCCCGACGGTGACTCCCCTCAGGCGGCTCGCACGAACCCTGAGATGGGCGCGCGGCTCTCCGATCTTTTCGTCTACCGGAAGCACCTGCACCTTCCCCCCCATCGCCTGGAGAACCTCCAAGAGACCTGTGCGGGTGGGATTCACTCCAACCCCTTCGATCGTGAGGTCGGAATCGGGAAGGATGAGACCGGCCACGAGAAGGAAGGCGGCCGACGAGAAATCTCCCGGAACCGAAATGGGGGTCGCGTGAAGGGTCCCTGCTGGGATGAGTGTTACCTCCCGCTCTCTCCGCTCCACCCGCTGCCCGTAGGCCGTGAGCATGCGCTCGGTATGATCCCGCGAGGCTGCGGGCTCGATGACGGTCGTCGGTCCCTCGGCAAAGAGGCCCGCCAGGAGGATCGCGGATTTCACCTGGGCCGACGGAACCGGGCAGCGGTACGTCACCCCGATAAGGCTCCCCCCCCGGACCGCCAAGGGGGGGAGCGTATCGTGAGCTCGCCCCCAAATCTCCGCACCCATTTGTGTGAGGGGGCGGATGATCCGATCCATGGGGCGGCGCCTGAGCGATGCATCGCCTGTCAAGACGGAGAGAAAAGGCTGCCCCGCCAGCACGCCCGCCAAGAGGCGGATCGTGGTACCGGAATTGCCACAGTCCAGGGTATCCGCCGCCTCTCGGAGTCCGCGGAGTCCCTTGCCATAGATTCGGAGAAGATCTCCCTCCCACCCGTCGGCTTCCACTCCCAGGGCTCGGAGCGCACCAAGAGTGCGCTGACAGTCCTCCGACCTGAGACATCCTGAGACCTCGGTGACCCCTTCTGCCAAACCACCCAGGATGATGGCACGATGGGAGATCGACTTATCACCCGGGACCGCTATCGCCCCGTGAGGTCCGCGGGCCCCTCCCTTAATCCTCAACTGTTCCATGCCGCGCTCGCCGCCGCTGGATATGCTCCATCAAGAGTGCTGCGGTCCTGTCCGAGTCGCCGTCCGTTACGTCGAACCACGTGATCTCGTTTTCGCTGCGGAACCAC
>JAKEGQ010000235.1 GCA_022615475.1 Candidatus Methylomirabilota bacterium
GCGGCCAGAACCGGAGCGAGGTCTTCGCGACTGACAGGGGGAAACCCAAGCTCGCGCAGCACACGATTAAGCGCCGCCACCGAGAGCTTGCTCGGCGCGGTGAGTTCGATGCCGATGGGCCGGCCCCCCCGGGCGAAGTCAATGACCATGCCCGGCTCCACAGGCCGCGTTCGGACACTCCTCTGGTCCACCCGACGCGGCAGATAGTAGTAAGCCGCCATCGGCCGACCACGCCGAAACGTCACTTCCAGATACGGCTCCTTCATTCCTCTCTCGGCTCCAGAGGGCACGCCGTGATCACGACCAGAAGGTTTTCCGTCGCATCCGGAGCCTCACCCTGGGGTGGTAACGTAGAGCAGGATCTTCAGGTATAAGTCGGGCTTTTGCTGCTGCAACCGTCGTGCGGCTCGACGGAGATAGACCTCTAGGAACTCTGACGCCTGAAGGATAGGAACCGGGGACCTCCTCCGAGTCTCGGGGTTGGTGAAATCCTCATCTCCAGAGATGAAATAGTCCGGCCGTGCGGCGATGACAGAAGCCAGGATGGGCGCATCGGTCGAATCTCGTACGAGCCTAGAGGCCCCCACAACCGCGTCCTTTGAGGGGGCCGGCACCATCTGGACGCGCGCCTCGAGGAGCTGAAAGAATCGTTCAAGCGCATCCTCGCCTCCCCTCCTGAGCTTACCTACCACACGAGACGCTTCCCATCGCACGAGCTCCGGGATGACCAGCTTGATCTCCCTCTCCTTCCCCAATTCCAGCACTAAGTGGGGTGCCCCTCGCCAGAGGAGACCGGAGAGCAAAACATTCGTGTCGATGGCGACCCGAAGCCTAGGGGCCATATAGCTCGCGGTTAAGCTCTCGACGCGCCTTCTTGATCAATGTCGCCAACTCTTTCTCATCAAGCTCCTTCTCCGCTGCAAGCCGGGAAAAGCGCTCGACGATCTCCTCAAAAGGACCCGCGGCAACGCGCTCTAACAAGATCAGCCTGTCCCCGACGGTATAGCTCTTGAGATAGTCTCCCTTCCTGAGGCCGATCTTTCTTCGGACCTCGGCCGGCAGAGTGAATTGACCTTTCGATGAAAGACGCACGATGGCCTTTTTCATCCCTTTGTTTGTTTGCCCACTCATCCGTCTCTCCTGGGTAAGAAATTCTTACTCCCAAGATAGGCGAAGGAAAACGCTTTGTCAAGGGTGTTGCTAAAACACAGGATTGGAATTAGATCACGTCGAGGAGGCGACCGTGGGTCGCCTGAAGGAGGGCGGCGACTTTGAGGCGGAGCATGACGTCGTCGGCACCGCCTCCCGCGTAGATCTCTTCCAAATCCAAGACGCCGCGATCAATGAGGACAGGAACAGTTTGGCGATGTCCGAAGGGCGGGGTGCCGCCCACGGGAAAGCCGGTGATCGCCTCGACCTCCGCCTTCTTCCCGAGCCGGGCCTCCCCCGCCCCGAGCGCCTGCAGGAGCCTGGCCGTGTCCACGCGGGCCGTGCCGCGCACGATCACGAGATACGGCGAGCCGTCCACGAGGAAGAGGAGCGACTTGATCACCTGCTCCGGCTTCACGCCCAAAGCGGCCGCGGCGGACTCGACGGTCGGGGTAGGATCACCCGGCCGGATCAACTCGCCGGGTACCCCCCGCTCCAACATCCAGGCTCGCACCCGCTCTGCCCCATCCAATGAGTCCTTCAACTAACTCCTCCTGATGCCTATGCCTGTGGAGTCCACCGACGCCAACGGGTGGCGCCGACCTGGATTGGCGGGTCCTGTCGGCGGCGTGCCCGTCCGTCCTCGGAGAACTCACGCACCATTAAAACATAAGATATGGAGAACGGCTGCCGGTGGCGTATTTCTCCTCCGGGCGGGCGGGCACTAGCCGCCGCCACCCGCAGACCGGCCATCGGGTCCCTCGACGGCACCAGCCCCTGCAGGCCCCGAGCGACATTGGCGGAAGCGGCGGGGCCCCTCGGTGGGCGACGGCCTGGGAAACCGAGGCGCGCTCCGTGCCCACGTTCTCTGCACGGAGCGTGAACACGGAGAGACCCAGGCCGTAAGCCGCCGACCAGGGTCGCCGCGAGAGCCATGGAGCGAGGGGCCAAGGGGGCTGGTACCATAGGATCGGCGCCCATGAAATTTTCCGTCGACCAAGGATGTCTGCCCGAGCCAGCGAGCGTCCCTCCGACAGGACCCGCACGCCGTGTCTACAGGGCAGGAAACTGCCGGAGGAAGCGGAGGTCGTTCTCGAAGAAGAGGCGGATGTCATCGATTCCGTACCGCAGCATGGCGATCCGCTCGACCCCCATGCCGAAGGCATAGCCGGTAATCTCCGGATCATACCTCACCATGCGGAAGACCTCGGGATCCACCATCCCGGCCCCCAGAATCTCGAGATACCCACTTCCCTTGCAGACGCGGCACCCGGCGCCATCACACAGCACGCAGCCGATATCCACCTCGGCGCTCGGCTCGGTGAATGGGAAATAGCTCGGCCGGAAGCGGAGGCGGGTGCCCGCCCCGAAGAACTGATCCACAAAGGCCTGGAGCGTCCCCTTCAGATCCGCAAAGCTCACCCCGTAATCCACGAGCAGCCCCTCCACCTGATGGAACATCGGGGAATGGGTCGGATCGGCATCGCGCCGGTACACCCGACCGGGCGCCACGATCTTGACCGGAGGCGGTTGCGCCTCCATCACGCGGATCTGCACGGGCGAGGTGTGGGTACGGAGCACGACATCATCCGTGATATAGAACGTATCCTGCATGTCTCTTGCCGGATGGTCCTTCGGGATATTCAAGGCCTCGAAGTTATAGTAATCGAGCTCCACTTCGGGCCCCTCGGCCACCGAGAAGCCGAGGCGCTGGAAGATCTCGACGATCTCGTATAGCGTCGCCGTGATGGGATGGAGGCTCCCCGGAGGAACCGGTCGGCCGGGCAGCGTGATGTCGATCCCCTCACGAACGCCCAGCTGGTCCAGGAGGGCGGCCCGAAGGGTCTCCTTCCGCGCTTCAAGCGCCGCTTCAATTCTGGCCTTGAGCGCGTTCGCCTGCTGACCAACCTCACGCCGAATCTCCGGCGGCAGGGCGCCCAGCCCTCGAAGGATCTCGGTCAGCTCCCCCTTGCGTCCGAGGATGCGGATCCGGATCTGCTCCAGCGCCTCAGCATCACCCGCCCCGGCAATGGCCGGCAAGGCTGAAGCCTCAAGCGCCTTGAGCTCCTGCTCGGCGCGCTCCGTACCTCCCATCACTCCTGATCTCCCAGCCTAACCGCATGCAATGATTATCGGGTCCCTGCCCATTGCGAACCAGCGAGGGAAGCAAATCCTGAGGAAGGCGGGAACTGGTTTGCCTTCTGCCAGGGGGTCCCGGCACGGCAACAGCACCTTCAGGCCCCGAGCGACATGGCGGAAGCGGCGGGGCCCCTCGGCAGGCGACGGCCTGGGAAACCGAGGCGCGATCCGTGCGCCTGCGCTGCACGGATCGTGAACACGGAGGGACCCAGGACGTAAGCCGCCGAACAGGGTCGCCGCGAGAGCCCCGGAGCGAGGGGCCGAGGGTGCTGTTGGGGCGTTAATGCTCCGATGCACCTGCACAGGTCCCGCGGACTGGTGTCTTCATTGCGGTTAGGCGCCCGCTGATCCTTTGGCCACGGCCGCCAAGCGGCTAAAGGCAGCTGCGTCTCTGACCGCCAACTCGGCAAGCGTCTTTCGGTCGAGGATCACCCCGCCTTTCTTCAGTCCTCCCACGAGCTGGCTGTACGAGAGGCCGTTGGCCTGCGCGGCAGCGCTGATCCGAGTCACCCAGAGACTGCGGAACTCACGCTTGCGCACCCGCCGATCCCGGTAGGCGTACTTCAGGGACCGGTCCACCGCCTCCTGGGCCACACGGAAGCTTGACTTTCGCTTCCCCCAGAATCCTTCCGCCTGTTTCAGGACCCGGTTCCGCCGACGCCGGGTGACGTCCCCTCCCTTGACCCTCGCCATGTTTCTTTCTCCCTGCCTTCCTTACAGATACGGAATAAGTCGACGGACCCGCTTGACGTTCGACGGATGGATGAGATCCCCTCGGCGGAGCCGTCGCCGCCGATCCGCCCCCTTGCCGGTCATCAAGTGACTCTTGAAGGCCTTCCGCCGCCGGACCTTTCCGGTCCCAGTCACTTTGAGCCGCTTCGCGGCGCCTCGGTGGGTCTTGAGCTTGGGCATCACGCCTCCTCTGGATGACCGATGACCGACGACCGATGACGGCTCGGCAGCCGTTCGACAGGCTCACGGCAGGGCTCACCCGCAGGCCGAAGCCTGCCGAGCTACTGCTTGTCCTTTTCCTTCGCCGTGTCCTTGGTAGCAGCCGGCTCCGGTCCCGGCTTGGATGACACCGGCTTCAGATCCGGCCTTGGACCCAGGACCATGGTCATGTTCCGCCCCTCGAGCTTCGCCGGCTGCTCCACCTGCGCGACCTCCTTCAGGACATCGGCCAGGCGGTCCAGCAGGCGCTTGCCCAGCTCGGTATGGACCATCTCCCGGCCGCGGAACATCATGGTGATCTTCGCCTTGTGGCCGGCCCGCAGAAACCGGTCCACGTGGCGCGCCTTGAACTGGAAGTCATGCTCGTCGGTCTTGGGGCGCAGCTTGATCTCCTTCAGCTGAATGACCACCTGCTTCTTCTTGGCCTCCCTGGCCTTCTTCGCCTGCTCGTACCGGTACTTGCCATAGTCCAAGATGCGGCAGACCGGCGGCTTGGCCAGCGGGGCCACTTCGACGAGGTCAAGCCCCAGGCTCCGCGCTTTTTCCAGCGCTTCCTCCGGTGTCAAAATCCCGAGCTGAACCCCGTCGGGGTCGATCACGCGTATCTCCCGAACCCGGATCCGTTCGTTAATTCGCAGGCCCCTTTCGATCCCGGCTCACCTCCTTATGGCGCCCGTTCAGTCACGGGCGGATGAAGCGCCCCCCGAAGCTCGTCGAGCAGGGTATCCAGGGGCATTGCCCCCCGCTCGCGGCGACCACGCTCCCGCACAGACACCTGGCCTTCCTGCGCCTCCCGGTCTCCCACGACGACAATGTACGGGACCTTGGTCACCTCCGCCTGGCGGATCCGATATCCCACCTTTTCGTTGCGATTGTCAATCTGGACCCGCACCCCGGCCGCAGTCAGGCGGTCCGCCACCTCCTGGGCGTATGGCGTGTGCCGCTCGGTGAGCGGAAGGACCACGACCTGAACCGGGGCCAGCCAGAGCGGGAACGCCCCGCCGTGGTGCTCGATCAGGATGCCAAAGAATCGCTCCAGGGAACCGAAGAGGGCCCGATGAACCATCAGGGGCCTGTGCGATCTTCCGTCCTCTCCGATGTAGCCCAGATCGAACCGCTCGGGCATATTGAAATCGACCTGGATCGTGGCGCATTGCCATCGGCGCCCCAGGACATCGACGAGGGAGACATCGATCTTGGGCCCGTAAAAGGCCGCCTCGCCCTTCACCCGCTCGAAGACCATCCCGCTCTTTTCCAGGACCGTCTCCAGGGCAGCCTCTGCCCTGCGCCACTGATCCTCACTCCCCGCGTACTTGCTCATCCGGTCGGGATCGCTCACCGAGAGGACGAGATGGTGCTCGGTAAATCCGAAGGCCCGGAGCATGGCTAGCGCCAGCTCCAGCACGTCGGCGACCTCGCCTTCGAGCTGTTCCGGTCGGCAGAAGATGTGGGCGTCATCCTGGGTGAACCCCCGGACCCGGAGCAACCCATGGAGGACCCCCGAGCGCTCGTAGCGGTAGACGGTCCCCATTTCGCCGAGGCGGAGGGGAAGGTCCCGGTAGCTCCGCGTCTGCGAGCGGTAGATCAGGATGTGAAAGGGACAGTTCATCGGCTTGACCAGGTACTCCTGCCCCTCGACCTCGATCCCGGAAAACATGTTCTCCCGATACCAGCTCAGATGCCCGCTCACGTCCCATAAATGCGCCCGGGCGACATGGGGGGTGTAGACGAGTTGATATCCCTTGCGACGGTGCTCCTGCCGCCAGAAGGTCTCAATCACCTCCCGGACCAGGGCGCCCTTCGGATGCCACAGCACCAGCCCCGGACCGATCTCGTCCTCGATGCTGAACAGTTCCAGCTCCCGACCGAGACGCCGGTGATCCCGACGTTTGGCCTCTTCGAGGCGGGTGAGGTGTTGCTCGAGCGCCTCCGCTGTCGGAAAGGCCGTACCATAGATCCTGGTCAGCATGGGATTCCGCTCATCCCCCCGCCAGTA
>JAKEGQ010000236.1 GCA_022615475.1 Candidatus Methylomirabilota bacterium
GCCCTCGGTACAACGGTTACCCTGCCGCCCGAGACCACCAAGAGTGTCCTCGAGGACACGATGCGGCGTCACATCCTCGCCCAGACCGAGCTGATCGGCAAATACTCCCGCCGATAGATAGAGGGCACCTCTAAGGCCGTGCTTCCGTACCGCCTCTGCGGGAGACGATCGTCGAGATATCGAGGTCTGCCCCCGGCCGGGAGACCACTACGTGTGCGAGATGATGACCTGATGGGGGGAGGGTGGGAGGGGATGCAATTCGTTCCGGGCGAAGCCGGCGCTGCGCAACATCCGGTCGAGCTCTGCAAAGGTGTAGGCGTCTCCGCTCGGCGTCGAACAGAGCATCACCAGGCTGAAAGCCCCCGCATCCGGCGGTGAGATCCGGTCTTCGTTCGGGATGAAATCGAGCGTCACCGCGCGCCCGCCATCGGTCAGCGCCGCATGGACCTTTGTGAGCACCCGTTCGCAGGCCACGGGATCGAAGTGGTGCAGGAAGTTCGTCAGGAGTACCAAGTCGTAACCAGTGCCGAAATCGATCGCAAATGCGCTTCCCGATATGGTCCGATAACGGCTGTTCACCCCAGCGGCCCGCGCGTTCTCTTTCGCCACCTCCAGCACATTCGGCCAATCCAGGGCGACGACCTCGGCACGCGGATACCTTTCCGCAAATGTGATGCCGAAGATCCCGTGTCCAGCGGCGATATCGAGCACCTTCAGCCTGCGGCTCGGGTCGATTCTCACGAGGTTGACAAGGGCCTGGGCGGGAA
This sequence comes from Candidatus Methylomirabilota bacterium, assembly GCA_022615475.1. Classification (GTDB taxonomy): domain Bacteria; phylum Methylomirabilota; class Methylomirabilia; order Methylomirabilales; family CSP1-5; genus CSP1-5. Next base: position 768 of record JAKEGQ010000236.1, read on the forward strand.
GCCTCATGAGGGGCATCATCGCGCGGGCGAACTCCACCCAGATCGGGTGCTCGGGCGCGAGGGTACCCTCTTCGGAGACCACCGTGCCTCCCCGGCGCACCGCCGCCGCGACATCCTTAAATGCCTCGGTGAGCAGGGAGGACAACAGGAATCGTACCGTGTCGCCCAGGTAGGCTGGTGAGCGCCGGTCCAAGAACATCGCCGACTCCGGGGTCAGGCCATACCGGCCATCCTGCTTCGTGAGGAAGCCGAGAATTGTCAGGTAGTCGCAGAGGATGCGTACACCGCGCGGTGATGCGCCGCATCGTTCGGCCAGCCTCTCTGCCGTTTGCCTTCCATCGCCGATCGCGGAGAAGAGGTCCAGGTCCAGCGCGCCTTTGAGCGCAGCCGTGCCCTGGTACCCACGGACGGTATCGAGAAAAAGCTCCGGTGAAGGCGGACTTGGGTCAGTCATCAGTGTTTTCCCCCCAGTAGCCGGAGAAACGTTCTCCTCCCTACGGGTGCTCTTCGGTCACTTCCGCACAGCTCGGGTATGGTCGAGAGGGGTCGGCCTGCCACACTCCGGAGTCGAGCGGTTTGGAGACCGCGAGAATGATTTCAGTGAACCCTTGACGGGGCCAGCGCTTGGCCACGATGGAGAGGATCCGTCCTCGGGCCAGGATTTCTAAAGGAATGTCGCTTTGCATGCGTAACGACTCAAAGGCGTCTGCGGGGGCGAGGAGGAAGACCCGCCGCCTGCCGTGGAGGATTTTCTGGATCTCCTGTTCGCTGCACGCGTAGAAGGGTCGCCGGCCAACGTAAAACTGGAAACTGGCTTTTTGCATTCCGTACGTACCAACGAGGTCGCTGGGTCCGGCTTGGCGGCTGACCTGGAGGGCCAGGGGTTTCACATCCCGATATTGCTCCACGAGGGGGAGGGCAAGGGCGACGAGCCACGCCAGGGTCGCCACGATTCCGGCCAGCGTTGGCCCTGTCAGATCGAGGCGGTTCGTCCAGAGCGGCCAGGCCAAGGCCCCTGCGAGCAGGGCGCAGAGTCCGACGGCGAGAGCGGCTTTGCCAGTCGATCCCTCAAAGGGCTGGAGGATCTGCCATGCCACCAGACCCAGGCCGAACACGAGGCAAACGAGCAGAAGGCAGAGGCCCTGATGGACCAGGCGGTAGGCACCGCGCTTCATGAAAGGGGCCTCAGCGAAGTATTCACCGAGCGTCAGAGCCATGGCCGGATAGAGGGGCATGAGATACAGCTCCCGCTTTCCGCTGCTCAGGGAGAAGAAGACAAGAACGAAACCAAACCACCACACGGGGAGCAGTGCCAGGGATCGCCCGGAAACGGTCTTGAGCGGCTCGCGGATCCTGCCAAGGACGAAGACAGTGGCTGGAAGCATGAAGGCCGACCATGGGAGCAGGCCGATCAGCAGCTCTTTTACGAGGAAGGTTATAGGTTTTGCCCCGAGGCGCGAGCTTACGGCCCTCTGGTAGTGTTCCAGGAAAAAGTGAACGCGAAGAAATTCTTCCCCGAATTTTGTATACATCAGGAGGTACCAGGGGAGGGCCAGGAGGACCAACAAGCCCAGGCCCAATGGGGAGAGAAGGGATCGGCGGAGGTCCCGGTCCCTTATTCCCCACGGGGTTAAGGCCACCAAGGGAATGAGGGCTCCAACGATCCCCTTGGTGAGGACGGCTATGGCGGTCATGCCGTAGGCGAGCAGGCTGTTCCAAACCTTCGCGGTCGCCCGGGCCCGGAGAAAGAAATAGATGGCCGCGGTGATGAAGAGGGTGAGAAAAGTATCCATGTGGTAGACCCGCGCGAAGAGGAAGAACCGGGGCGTCGTGGCTAAGATCAGGGCGGCCATAAGAGCGACCTGGAGATTGGCAAGGTTGCGACCAATCAGGTAGGTCAGGGCGACTGTGAGGGATGCCGCTATGGCGCCGGGGAGACGGGCGGCAAATTCGTTTACTCCAAAGAGGAGGTAAAAGGGAGCAATAATCCAGTATGTCAGGGGTGGCTTTCGAAACCTGGGAACGTCGCTATACGTCGGGACCAGGTAGTTGCCGGATTCGACCATCTCGCGGGGTGGTTCGGCCGACCAGGGTTCGCTCTCATCCCAGAGGGCGTTAGCCCCCAGATGGATGAAGAAGGGGCTCACGCACAGGATCAGGAGACAGAGCCACCTCTTGCCTCTGCCTACACTCCCCTCAACAGATGTGGACCCTTCACCCCCCACATTCGTTCCCTTCGACGTCGTGTCTGTCAGCGTACTGGGGAACTCAGGCGAAGGCGGACTTGCGGCGGCCGTCAGTGCTTCTCCAGATGTCCGGCTCGGTCGCGTCCGCCGGGGGTCCTTCGACGCGGGGCTACTGGCGCGTGAAGGTAAGATCCGCCTCGAGCTGGATATCGTTCGACACTTTGAAGAACAGGACTTCCGGGACTTTCATGCCATGATCGGTGAAGGTGGTGAGGAACTTCGCCCGCACCTTGATGTTGTCCGTGGTGAAACCGAAGCGCTTCTGGGACTCCACCTCGGCGGGTGTGAGTTTGATGTAGCTCACGGTCGCATCGGCCACCCGTTCGATCGGCTTCTGCTTGACCGTCAGGATCCCCCGGACCTTGGCGGGGAGGGTCTTGCCCGGCTCGAGCGGCCCCGCAATCTCCACGCTCCTGATCTCGAAGGCCACCCAGCGATTGGCTTCGTTCTCGGTGTCGAGATAATCCTTGCTCCGCATGTCGGCGTCGCGCTTTTCGATGCCCGTGCTGACCTCGTTCATATTGACCTTGACCACGCCCTTCGCCGCCTGGGGCCGGGCCGGGTCCACCGTGAGGGTCGCGGTGATCCCCGTATCCGCTGTGTTGCCGACGAAGGTCTCGAGCGGCGCGTCACTCTTGAATGTGGCCCGTGAGTACTTCGGCAGAAGCTTGAATGCCACCGGTTCCGCCAGCGCCATCGCCGGCAGGACCGCGCCCAGCAGGATCACCATCGCCACCGCTATCGTCCTCCGCGACATGCTGTACCTCCTCGTCTGGTGAGGCATCACGTCCCTCTGTGGCTGGCACGGGTGCCGCAGGCTCACCCGCAAGCAGCGAGATTGTGGGCCACGACTTGTCGAGGGATTTTGGATGAGCGATGACCGCATGAAGCGGAAAGGGTCTTGCCATGCTCTGTCATAGGATATCGGTTTTCGGTTGACGGTTCTATTGCACGGCAATGGCGATGTCGTTGATGCCTGCATCGCGACAGAGTCCCAGGACGTAAGTCACATCTCCGTGGCTCAGTCGCCGGTCGGCCCGGATGACGGCACTCACCCCCCTGACCTCTGGCTGCTTGAGCTTCGCCTCGAGCGCGGTGAGGCTCACCGCATCGCCGTTCAAGGCGATCCGGCCCTCCCTGTCCATCTCGATTTGGATCCGCTTCCGTTCCTTCTCCTGCGGATCTGCCGCCTTGGAGTGCGGAAGCTGGACGTCGAGCTTCTTCCGGTAGATATCCGGGAGTGAATAGGTGATCATGAAGAAAATCAGCAGGAGGAAAATGACGTCGATGAGTGACGTGGGGACCTTGACCTCCGCCTCCTCCAGCTCTGTGTCGCCGAACTGCATGACCTTCCTCCTATCCCGGTGCCGGGGGCTCGTCCCAATTCCCCCTAGTCTCGAGGCCTGGGACTAAAGCGGGCTGGCGCCATGGCCGGTTCCCCGGCTGCGGCCGGGGCCTTTCTTGCCTCCCTGCCCTCGTGAAGGTCGAGATCCTCCAGGAAGCTCACGCAGATTCCCTCCATCTCCAGGACCCTCAGTTCAATCTTTCGCCGGAAGTAGTAGTAGAAGCCGAGAACGGGGATGCCGACCATCAGGCCATACACGGTGGTGATCAACGCCTCGGAAATGCCCGAGGCCACCAGCTCAATATTCCCCTGCTGGCCGAACTTGGCGATGGCGTCGAAGGAGCGAGTCATGCCGAGGACCGTGCCGAAGAGCCCAAGCAGGGGGGCCATCTGCGCCAGGAAATTGAGGATCCCGAGATTCTTCCGCAACAGGGTGGCCTCCCGCCGCCCGGCATCCTGGATTCCATGCTCGATCTCTCTGGGGCCCTGATCGAAACGGAGCAGGCCCGCCCTGAGGATCCGGGCCAACGCGATGTCATGCTCCTTGCACACCCTCATGGCCTCCTGCACCTCCCTGCGATACCAGTGGCGTCGGATCTCCTCCAGGAACTTGGAGGAGATGATCTTCCCCTTCCGCAGGCTCACGAACCGCTCCAGGATAATAGCCAGCGCCAAGACGGAGCAGAGGGTGATGAGGTGCATCGTCGGCCCACCCTTGAAGTACATCGTCAGGAGGGTGTCCTGACTCCCGGTGATGAGCCCCTCCTGGGCGACCGTCCGCTCCCTCCGGGGTGCGGCGGTCCCCTGCTGACCCCATCCGACCAGGGGGAGCAACATCAGGGGCAGGGCGATGAGGCTGATTTTCCATATCTGCATCATCTTCGATGGTCTCTGGAGCACGGTGTCCTCCCTTTACCGATCGAGTCCGATCTCGAGATCGAGCGCCTTCTTACGGGCCTCGTCGTCTCGTTTCCTCTTCAGGGCCTCTTCGAGTCTCTTATTCTCCTCCTCGATCCGCTTGAGTTCAAGGCCCAGGTCCTTATTTTCCTGCTGCACCTCGAGCTGCAGCGATTCCCCTCGGACGTAGCGCACGCGCACCGAGGCCGACTCCTTTGTTCCGTCGGTGGCCAGGACCGTCACCGCGATCTGGTTGACGCCGGACGCGAGGGGGACGGTTGCCTGAAATCGGCCATCGGGGCCCACCGTGAGATCGCTGGCCGGCCGGCCACTGGTCGTATTGGTGACGAGCACCATATCCAAGTCGGCGAAGGAGGTCCGGGGTAACACCTCGATGATGTCCCCGGGCTTCTTGAGGGGTGTAAAGGTCCCTCCAGTCATCCGGGCGATCTGGGTGCACGCATAGGGGGCCGAGAGGGCCTCCATCCCCAGGGCGAAGGTGTGAATGGTGATCGCCGCCTTTGCCGCCACGCCTGCCGCGCGGATGGCGACCTCGACATCCCCTGGGTCCATGCTGTTGACGTGGCCGAAGGGGAGCGTAGGAATGCCGTCGGTGAGGAGAAAGGCCACCTTCCGGCTGTCCGGCCGCGGGCGGCTGATGGCCCCATCGAGGCCTGCCAGCTCCCGCACAGCGAGGCGGACGCCGGCCGCCATGTCGGTCCCCCCGTTCGGACCCCGTGCGAGGATCCGGCGGAGCGCCATTTGGACCTCGGGGTAGTTCGTCGTCAGGGGCTGTTCCAGTATGGCTCCGGCCTGATTGGGGATCGCCTGGCCCGTCATGAAGCTATAGTCGCCGGCGAAGGTGACGATTCCTACGAGGGTGTTCCCGGGGTCCAGTCGTGCGAGCAGTCCCTCCGCGGCCGCCACCTCCGCCGCCAGGATACTGAGGTCGTAGGGGAGTGCTGCGGATTGCACGCCGGCGGGGGCCCGGGTGCTTCCCGAGGTGTCCACGATCAGCATCAAGTCAAAGTTGCCGGGTTTGTACTCCCGGAAGGCGCGCGCCTGTCCTCGCACCATCACCTGACTCGGTCCCGAGATCGTGGCTCCCTCCTGGGGAGCTTCGATCCCGATCTCGACCCGCGTGCCTTTCTCGATGGCCGACGCGGTGGCGACGCTCGAGAAGAAGCAGGAAGACAGCAGGAGGGCCATGCCGTACCGACTCATGGCGCCTCCTGTGGGAGCAGCATGGGGGGCGCAGAGAGCTGGGGCGCAAAAGCGGCGACCTCCGGCAGGTCGAAGAACTCCCGCCGGACCAGACGGCCCTGCTGGTAATGGGAGGTGATATCAACGCCGCCGTCCCCATTGAGATCCTCCTCCTCTCGAAGAATCTCTGCGGTCTTTGGCTGGTAATAGGCAATGAGCGCGTAGGACCCCGCCTTCACCGGATTCCGGGAGACCTTGGTAACGCGGCCTGAGCCATCGTACTCGGTCAGGCGATCCGTCCGACCGTCCCCGTCGGTGTCCTCTTCCTTCCGCGCCGGCTGACCGCCGGCATATGTGATGATTGCTCGGGCTCGATCCAGGCCGGGACTGTAGTGTTGCTCTTCCGCCACCTCGCCCTTGGCATACAAGGTCACACGGTCGCGATGGCCATCGTGGTCGGTGTCGGCCTCGGTGCGGACGACGTCGCCTGAGCTGCCATAAAACGCCCAGAAGTCGACTTTCCCATCGCCGTTGGTATCGGATTCCTTTCGGACTAGGCGACCGTCCTCGTGGAATGTCCAGGTGTCCACCCGGCCGCCGAGCCGACTGTCCTCCTCTTGTCGAGTGAGCCTACCGGTTCCGTCGTAGTATCGAAAGATGTCCGGCTTACCGTCCCCGTTGACGTCCCGCTCCTTTCGGACGAGTCGCCCCCCCTCGGTGACCGTACGAAATCCGTCGGGATCGACCGTCGCGCGAGACGCGCTGCCTGGACTGGCTACAACTGTGGTGGTCTCTGTCGTGGGGGCACTGGCCTGGAGCGCTTCCTGAAGCTTCCGCTGCCGTTTCCGGGCGGCCGCGATCTGCTCGTCGAGTTGCTGACGGGACTCCAGGGGCTTGCCGGATCCCTCTCCGGCAGCCATCCCTGTGGGTGAGGGTCTGGTGGGTAGTGCCGGGGGGGGCACGGTTGAGGTGCCCGGAGAGGCGAGGCGGTCTGTGACCACGACGAGGCCCTCCCCGGACTTAGACGGAGCGGTGGTTGCAATCTTCGAAGGGACCTGTGTTGGGGCCAGGTGATCCTCGACGAGGATGAGTCCGGAGCCCGCTCCCGCTCCGTGCTGGGCCGCCGCGTTCTGCTTGGTCTCTATCTGTCGCTCGAGTTCATTGTCGATCTTGACCTGCCGGGTCGTCTCTGACTGGGTACGTTTTTCCATCCGGTCTTTCTCGAAAAGGCCATAGATCAACCCCGCGACCGCGCCGGCACCTAAGCCGATCGGTCCTCCAAACGCCCCGATTGCAACGCCCTTCAGCACGGACTCCAGCACCGGGTCGTGGCTCGGACCGACCTGCACACCGGAGGAGACGCCGACGCCGCTCCTTCCGCCGCTGACACCCACCCCCGCCGAAGGACCTCCTGGATGCGACGGCGTTTGCGCAGTACCCCCGGTGGCGCATCCAGAGATGAGCAACCCCACCATCGGCGGAAGCCACATGAATCGACCCCTCGACATCGGGCCTCCTCGCTCTGGGAAGCTGTCAGCAATCAGCCATGAGCACCCAACACCTGAAGCCCTTACGTTCTACTGGTTCCTGACCGCTGGTTGCTGACTGCTGTCTTTTGCGGTCGCTCCCCGATCGGTCAGAACCTCTTTCGCGGCCACCCGCCCTTGCTGGAAGCGGTACCGGACGTCGGGCTGGCCGTCGAAGTCCAAATCTTCCTCCTGGGTGACCTTGGCCTGGCGCTCGTAGAAAATCCAGACATCCGGCCTTCGGTCGCCGTTCGTGTCGGCTTCTTCGCGGAGGAGCTGCTCGCCCTTGAAGAACCGGATGAGATCGCGGATCCCGTTCGACTGGGTCGAGACCTCCTGGCGTACGGGCTTGCCGTTCTCGAATTCGGTAACGATATCCGGCTCTTCTCCCACGTGGCGAAACTCGACCTGGCGTCGGATCTCGCCCCGCTCGTAATCCGCGATCAGGTCCGGCTTCCCCCGCCCCTGCCGATCCTCTTCCCGGCGAGCCATTTTCCCTTCCCGAAAGTGGTAGATCACCGTGGGCCGCCCGATTCCCTTGGGGTCCTCCTCTTGGCGAACCAGTTGCCCATGGGCATAGTGTCCCCACACATCGGGCTTGCCATCCCCGTTGGAGTCCACTTCTCGGCGGACGAGACTGCCCTCGCGGTCGTAAAAGATCCAGAGGTCGATGCGGCCATCTCCGTTCTTGTCCTCGTCCTGCCGGGTGAGCTTGCCACCCTCGTAGAGGCTGACCATACGGGGCGTGTTTGTGCTCCCGGCAAGCTCCTCACGCCGGGTGACTGTGCCTTGCGCATCATAAGAAACCCGCAGGGTGATTTTGCCGTCCCGATTCCCCGCCTCTTCCATCCGGGCGAGCTTGCCGTCGGTGAAGAAGAGGAACCGGTCCGGCTTGCCATCTCGGTTCAGATCATGTTCATATCGCTCCGGCTGCGCGCCGCGGTAGTATCCCCAGAAATCCACTCGGCCGTCAAAATCGGTATCCTTCCATGCCCGGTTCACCTGCGCGTCAGCTCCGAGGAAGTACCACACATCGGGCTTGCCATCCCCGTTGGTGTCCACCTGCTGTTTATCCAGCTTCCCGCCGACATAGAAGGACCACATATCTACCTGGCCGTTCTGGTCCCGGTCCTCCTCCTGCCGGTCGATCTGACCCTTGACATAGAAGATCCAGACGTCGATCTTGCCGTCGTTGTTCGTATCAAGCTCCTGGCGCGCCACCTGACCCTGATCGTCGTAGTGGAAGACAGCCTTTGGCTTTCGAAGCTCGCCCGAGGCCGCGCCTACCGCGACGAGGAGCATCGGTAGGAGTATCCATCGAGTCTTTCGCACGGCCTCACCGCTCCCGATTCCGTTTCCTATTGAATCGTCACGGTAAACTTCAGGATGAGGGGCTGACCGACCAGGGCTCGGAACTTCTCAGGGATCGGAGGAAACGGGGAGGCGCGATGCATGGCCTCCACGGCGCTCGCATTCAGCACAGCATTGTTGGAGCGCACGACTTGAACGCCTTGACTCGCCCCGGCCCGGTCCAGGGTGAACCGAAGCCAGACCTCGTGGACCCCGCGGACCCCCTCGGGGTAGCGCCAGGTCGCGTACACCCTCCGTTTGACCTGTTCGAAGTATTCGGTGAAGTCTGGATCACTGGTGTCGATCAGCGGTTCCCCTGCTGCCGGGGCTGTGTCGGGTCTCCCCCCCTTCAGGAAGCGCTCGGGGACGACCACGGGACCAGTCGGTTGTCGGAACCCCCCAAGCGTCGTCTCGCGGAGCTCGAGCGGGGCCGGCGCTTGGGTGGTTGCCGGAGTCGCCGTGCTCGGCGCGGGGAGGGGCCTGATCTCGGCGGGGGGGGCCTCCGGAACGGAAGCGCCCAATGATCGCGGGGTCTCCCGGGGCGCACTCGCCGGTGGAGACTCCGCCTGGAAGGGCGTGACTGGCTTCGGCAGGAGTCCCTTATCAGGAACCGGGACATCCGACGCGGTGATCTTTGACGATTGTACGGTCGGCGCGTCTTTGGGAAGAGCCTTGGGAGCCGGATTCGGGGTCAGTGGGTCCACGTTCGCCATTCGCGGAAGGGTCTTTGGCGTGAAAATCGGCTTCTCCACTGGCTGTGGTGGAGCCGGCTGCGGTTTGGGGAGTGCGGCCGGTGGTTTCTGAGGAGCCTTCCTTTCCGCTTGCGGTGTTATCTCTTGACGCGCCGGGCTCGGGGCTTCAGCCTTGGTCTCGAGTATTCTGATGCTGATGGGAGGGCGCTCGGCCAAGGGGATGGCGCGGGCGGCCAACAGGTAGATGAGGAGCGCCGCAAGTATGTGGAGCCCGAGAGAGAAGAAGACGTACGGGTCCAGGTCGGCCGTCTCGGGCACGCCGGGAAGCGGGGGTCCTGAGATCCGGCGGCGGAGCCGTGTATAAGTGAAAAGAAGCCGGCTCCGTTCCCAGGCGGTGAGCACCGTCTCCAGCGTTCCGGTCAGCCTCTCTCCGATCTCCCGAAGCTTCTCCCTTCTCTTCCACCCGGCCATTGCCGAACATCCTACCGGAAATCGGCCTCGGTAAAGCGCAAGGTCCACCCGCTGCCGCGTGGATCCACCTGGATGGTCCGGTCGTAGCGTCCCACCGTTCGCGTGCCGAACTGGGTGTCCACCAGGGCCGTGGCCGTCACGCGATGGGGACCCAGGTCCAGGGAGTATTGCCGGGACTCTTGGGGATTTAAGAGAATGGCGGTTCCGCTGGGCGTGGCCTGGGGATCGGTGTCGACAAAGACCTCCAGGCGCCATCGCGTGCTGTTGAGGAGCTGTCCCGAGGTGGGGTCGACGGTGGACGCCGTCGCGGTGGGGTATCCCGCCTGCGGCGGCGCCGGGGCGGGTGACGGCGTCGATGCAACAGGACGGGCAGGTGGCATGGGGGCTGCTTCCGCTCGCTCGTTCTCGATGGCCCCACCAATGATCGCACCAGTCAGGAGGCCAAGGCCGGCCCCGATGGCGGCGCCAGTCCCGGCGCTGCCGGTGGCGCCTCCGATTATGGCGCCTGTCCCTGCCCCCAGGGCGGCGCCGGTCACGGCTCCCTTCTCCTGGGTGGTGAGCGGTCGCTGGGCACAGGCGCTGAGGAGGGCGACGGCACCAATGACGACGGTGAGCCTTCGCATCACGGTCCCCTCCGCATTTCCTTCATTCTTATCGTTCTCGTCCTCGGGACCGGTCGTAACCAAGTCCCACAGGACTCCGTGGGCTTCCTCCACCGCATCCTTCGCGACGGGCTGGCCGCTGTTCGCTTAGCTATATTGACGAGTGTACGCCGGCTTTGTTTCAGCGCGAGAGTGTCCTTTCAGCGGCTGGCCCCGGGCCCTTTCGAATTCGGCGGTGGTGCCGAAGGGGGGACTCGAACCCCCACGGGTTACCCCACACGCCCCTCAAACGTGCGCGTCTACCAGTTCCGCCACTTCGGCAGGCCTTCGCGGATTTTCAAGGCAGATAGGGTAATTGTAGGCTGGGAGGTCCGGATGTCAACGGGAATTTCGGGAGGTGCCTTGATCGAGCAATCGTCGGTAGTTAACCGAAGCCGTTCAACAGCCCCTCCAGATCCCGGGGGACATTTCGGACGAGATGAGAGGAGCAGCACGTTTGGTCCCTCGCTCGCGGCCTCCCGCGGCGACCCTTATCGGCGGCTTACGGCCCCGGTCCCTCCGTGTTCACGCTCCGTGCACGAAAGTCGCACGGATCGCGCCTCGGTTTCCCGGGCCGCCGCCCGCCGAGGGGCCCCGCCGCTCCCGGCAATGTCGCTCGGGGCCTGCACGTGCTGCGTGCGCTAAACAAGCCGCAGAATAGGCTTCAGGCGAGGGAGGGATGGATCCGCGAGGAAGGCCGAATCTGGTTGGTAGTCGGCCGGCGCCCCGCTGCCGGAGCGAAGCGCAGGTGGGGGTAATATCGCGTTGACCGCTGGTCGGGAGCGAGGGACCGAGGGTGCTGTTGCAACAGAGTCGGAGGCCCGTGGACTTTCCGAGGGGACTAGCGCTGTTTCGCGTGGGCCACTGCCTTCACCGCCGGCAGGAGTCGGGCCACCTCCCGGCTCAGCGCCCGGGTGTCGATCGGCTTCGCGATGTAACCGCTGCAGCCGGCCTCGAGGATCCGCTCTCGATCCCCTCTCATGGCGTGGGCAGTCATGGCGACGACGATGATCTCCTTCGTGCGCGGGTCCTGCTTCAAGGTCCGGGTGAGTTCGAGTCCGTCAAGGCCGGGGAGCTGGATGTCCATAAGGATGAGATCCGGAAGGCTCTCTTGCAGGACCTGCAGCGCCTCTCCCGCTGAGGCCGCCCCTCGGACCCGGTGCCCGCTGGCTTCGAGGACATCCCGGGCCAGCTCCATGTTCATGGGGTTGTCTTCCACGATCAGGATCGTTCTCATGGATCCCCCCTGGGGTGCGACCCTCGGGGCTTGCAACCCTTATGCCAGGGGAGGTCTTCCTCTCTGGCCGGCTCCCCGGTCAAATATGTGATTGACATTTATCCACCGCGCTGATATGAAAAAAACCCCGTTTTGGAATGCGAAAGGAGCCCGGGACGATGTCCCTCGAGGAGAAACTCAAGGAGCTTCATCGACGAAAGGAAGCGGCGCTCGCGGGTGGAGGTCCCGAGCGGATCGAACGGCAGCACCAGGCCGGCAAACTCACCGCGCGGGAACGGCTCAATGTGCTGCTCGATCCGGCAAGCTTCACGGAAATGGACATGCTGGTCACCCACCGCTGCACCGATTTCGGGATGGAGAAGCAGAAGATCCCCGGCGATGGCGTCATCATCGGACATGGGACGATCGACGGGCGGCCCGTGTACATCTTCGCCTATGATTTCACCAGCCTCGGTGGATCGCTCAGCGTGACCAACGCACAGAAGATCTGCAAGGTCATGGACCTGGCGGTCAAGATGGGTGTTCCCCTCATCAGCCTCAACGATTCGGGGGGCGCCAGGATCCAGGAGGGGGTGGACTCCCTTGCCGGCTATGCCGACATCTTCTTGCGGAACGTCCTGGCCTCGGGGGTCATCCCCCAGGTCACGGCGATCATGGGGCCCTGCGCCGGAGGGGCGGTCTATTCGCCGGCCCTGATGGACTTCGTCGTCATGGTGAAGGGGA
>JAKEGQ010000237.1 GCA_022615475.1 Candidatus Methylomirabilota bacterium
GATCAAGACGCCCACCATGTGGTTCATGTGGGTGGCCTACGCCCTGGGGACGTCAGCGGGCCTCATGGTGATCAGCCAGCTCGTGCCGTTTGCACGGAGCGTGGGGCACCCGATTGAGCTTGCGACCACGGCCATCTTCGTGGGGGCGCTCGGCAACGCCAGCGGCCGCATCTTGTCCGGGTGGATGTCGGACGCCCTCGGCCGGTTGAACGTCTTGCGATTGATGATCGGGATCTCGGCCGTGGCCATGCCGATCCTGTACTACGCCGGTCCCAATGTGGTCATGTTGTTCATCCTGATATACGTGATCTACTGGTGCTACGGCAGCCAGCTCTCGGTGAATGCGTCGAGCGCCGCGGATTTCTGGGGACCCAAGAACGTAGGCGCGAACTACGGGATCCTGTTCACCGCGTGGGGGGTGGCCGGGGTCATCGGGCCCATCATCGGCGGGCGACTGTTCGACATTTACAAAGATTATCGGGTCGCCTTCTTCACTGCTGGGGTCATCTGTGCCGTCGCGCTGGTTTTCGAGCTGATCGCGCGACGTCCCACGGAGCCGGTGGGAGCCCAAGTAAAAGCATAGCTCCATTGGGTCACTGCCTCAGGAGGGCCATCGGGAAAAAACGATGGCCCTCTTTTGTCTGCTGGCCCATTGACCTCCGATTCGAACATCTTGCCTCACGGGAGCGGGCTTTTCACGCCCTCCTCGCCTTCCACCAGCTCCCACCCCCTCCCCTGAGTCCGCTGAGCAGCGCCCGTTGGGGGCCGCTCTGGTAACGGGGTATCATATCGACCATGGTCAGGATCAAGCGGGTCTATGACGAGCCCAATCGCCAAGACGGGCTGCGGATCCTCGTGGACCGCCTCTGGCCTCGCGGGCTGAAAAGGACGGAGGCGCGGATCGACGAGTGGCGGTGGGACCTGGCCCCCACCGCCGCTCTGCGCAAATGGTTCCGCCACGACCCGAAGAAATGGGATGACTTTCAGCGGCGCTACCGGCATGAACTGAAGACGCGCGGGAAGCTCGACGCGCTACAGGAGCTGGCCAACCGGGCACGGCAAGAACGGATCACGCTCCTCTTCGGCGCGCGCGACGAGGACCACAACAACGCCGTGGTCCTGAAGGATCTCTTGGAGGAGCTGTTAGGCTGATCGGCGGCCCGCTCCCCGCCAACTTCCCCCGGCATTCGTCAACGGAAACACGGCTCCCATCAGAGAGGGAAAAAAGCAGGGCCAGGGGCCTGCTGTGCGCCGCAAACCCCTGGCCCTCGCGCCGTCAGGCCGCCCGGCGAATCTCCGCCCTCTCGGCCGGCGCGGGTTGCCCCGTGGCAGCAGCGGGCAATTCCGGCCACGTGGTCCCCCTCCCCATCCTGGCTTCGTCCGCAAGATAGCCGAGAATCATCGCACCCACCGAGATCGCGAGCACGATGAGTCCTGCCGCCATAGCCCCGGGGAGTGTAAAGACCGCTGGACCCCAAAAGATCCCGTCCATAGCGTGTACCTCCTTTCATCGTCCACAATAAATATAGGGCGGAGGCCAGAAGATTTCTGTGAAAGCTTTCACAGCAGCCGCTTTTTCCGAAAGGGCGCGGGCCTTGACTGTTTCCTCCGGTGTCAGGGAGAATGAATCGTCCGGGAATTCGCCCGGCAGGATGCGATCGGGACCGGTGCTCTCGTTTGACAGGAATCGAGGTATGTCACTGGAGACCGTCGAGCGGCTGAGGACGGCTGCTTGACATCCCGATGGTGTTCGCATAAGGTAAGCCGCCGACGCAAAAGATCGAGGGAGACGTGGAGCGGATCGAAATCCAGGGGAAGAAGGTGCTGCTCTATCGGGACGGGACCCCGCGTACGCCTAATCGCGAGGTCCCGCTCGATGATTTCTTGCGGGAGGTCGCCGCCGCCATCCGCCGGCCCGGCCGAGGACACCACCTTGTCCTCCCGCCCGGGGCCCGCATCGTCAAGCTCGAAGGCGTGGTGAACATCCTGTGCCTCGAGACACCACCCCAGGTGCGGGTCATCCGGTGGAGTGCCGCGTCCATGGGAAAGGGGGGGGAGTACGAGACCTTCCGCCTCGCCTTTCCGTATATCGTCTATATCTTCCTCTTCTTCCAGGGGACCTTTGAGGATATGCGTGTCTACTACCGGACCGCCCCGCTCGAGGGCCCGGATGACATATTGCTGATGCCGAATCTTTGGAATGTGCAGGCCGACCCTGAAAAGCCTTCGGCCTGTCGGGCCTGCCTCCGGGGGAGGCCCGAGGACCTCTGGGAGAGACCGCTGGTCCAGCAGGTGACGATGCTGCTCGATTTCTTCTGGGGTACCGGCTTTAACACCGACATCGCCGGCAACTGTTTCGAACGGGCCAGGACCCTCGACCCACGGATCTCCTCACCCGAGGCGTGGGAGGCGGCCTCGAAGGCCGACCCCCTCTTCCCCCTCGACGTCCCCTGGGAGAGACTGGAATTGACGGTGGGAGAGGTCATGGATCATTTCGCCGAGTCCGGCCCCCAGCCTCGGCAGGCCGTCGCCGACGCCTCCGATCTCGCGAATCTCATGTACCGTATTGCCGAATCGAAGTGATCCCTTCAACCGCCCCTTTGCTGTTGACATCCCCGCCGACCGGCCATAGAATTCAAACGATGTTCGTGAAACACCGATTCCCCAGGCTCAACGATCTTGAGCAGCGAAGGATTGAAGGAGGCCAAGACCCTACCCATCTCTGCGCCCCCCGAGGGAGAGGGGGTCGGA
>JAKEGQ010000041.1 GCA_022615475.1 Candidatus Methylomirabilota bacterium
CGTCCAAGAGGGAGTTCTTATCACTCTTCTCAGCAGTCAGGCCCACCTCGACACCATCGTAGAGGAAGCACAGCAGATCGTCAGTCAGGCGGTCTCCGGCTGACCTGCCGATCGGTGGCCGGCGCCCCGAGCCTGCCTGCCGAACGAAAGGTGCTCAGCGTGGCAGATAAGATCACAGCGAAGAAGATCGCCAAGTTCATCAGGCCGTACGGCGTCACCAAGGGCAAGAAGTTCCGGCTGAAGGACTTCGATCCAGAGGACACGGGGGGATTTCGCTCGGAGGAGAAACCCAGAGCCAAGGCACTCTTGCAGCAGGGCATTGGCATGCTGAGCGATTTACAGGAAAGGCTCTACGCCCAGGACCAGTGGGGGGTGCTGCTGATCTTCCAGGCGATGGACGCTGCCGGCAAGGACAGCGCAATCAAGCATGTCATGTCCGGCGTCAATCCACAGGGCTGCCAGGTCTATTCCTTCAAAGCACCTTCGGAGGAGGAGCTCGACCACGATTTCCTGTGGCGGACGACGCGATCCCTCCCCGAACGGGGGCGGATCGGCATCTTCAACCGCTCATACTATGAAGAGGTACTCATCGTGCGCGTCCACCCGGAGTTCCTGGAGAAGCAGAAGCTCCCCCCCGAGCTCGTGACCAAGAACATCTGGGAGGAGCGATACGAAGACATCAACAACTTTGAGCGGTACCTGTCGCGGAACGGCTACGTCATACGCAAGTTTTTCCTGCACCTCTCGAACAAAGAGCAGAAAAAACGTTTCCTGAGCCGCCTCGACGAGCCCGAGAAGAACTGGAAATTTTCCTCGGCCGACGTGCGCGAGCGGCAGCGCTGGGACGACTACATGGAGGCGTACGATGACATGATCCGGCACACGGCCACGCAGCACGCCCCGTGGTACGTCGTGCCCGCCGACAATAAGTGGTTCTCACGGCTGGTGGTGGCCGCGGTCGTCGTGGCCGCGCTCCAGGAATTGGACCTCCGGTTCCCGAAGGTGGATGCCGAGAAGCGCAAGGACCTCAAAGCTGCACGCAAAATGCTTGAGGCTGGGAAGCCCCGCTGAGCAAAGTATCTCGCGCAAGGCGCCACGCCGACTCTCGCGGATACCTCTCCACACTCTAGCGGTCGTCATGTCGCTGTGCCGCTACACTGCGCATGACCGCATTCGTGATTGACACGTTTGTGTCGATGACATAGAAGCTTAACGAAGGTGGAGTTGTCGCCTATAGCGCGGGATGCCGACGGTAAAATCCGGACAGACGAACTTGGTGCAGAGGGCAATCGATATCTCGAAAGCATGCGCATGAGCCCGAAGAGGGCGGGGAGGAGACGATGATGGGGAAGTGGATAGTGAACGTGGGCACGATGGGCGCGTTAGCTCTGTTGCCGTGCCTGGCCAATGCCGAGATCCTTGCCATGCTCAACTACGAGAGCAAGCCCCCCGATGCACTCAAGGCCTTCAAGCATCCTGTCGATGGGCAAATCAGGCGGGAGGGGATCGCCATAATCGACGTTGATCCGCGATCCGAAAACTTCGGCAAGATCCTCATGGATATCCCGCTGCCACCCGACCTGGTCGCCCATCACATCTTTTACAACCAGGGTGCGACCAAGGCCTACGTGACCGCGTTGGGCAAGCCGGAATTGCGCGTGATCGACATGACGCGCTTTCCCTACCGGATGAAGACCGTCAAGGTCCCGCAATGCCAGGTCGGCGAAGACGTTGTCTTCTCGGACGACAACAAGACCTGGTACCTGACGTGCATGGGGTCGAACAAAGTCGTGGTGGGCGAGACCGCGACGGATAAGGTGACCCGAGTGATCGATGTCCCGAAGTACCCCCACGGTATCGCCGTCCACAACGGCATCGACCGCGTCCTCGCGACCAGCACGGTGCGCGCCTCGGATCTCAAGGATCCCGGCGAAACGATCACGGTGATCGAGGCCAGCACGGGCAAGGTGCTGTCCACCCACAAGGTCACCGACAAGCCCTCACCCGCGGGGGATGCGCCGGTGGAGATTCTCTTCGTGCCGAAAGCCAATCCGCCGGTCGCATACATCACCAACATGTACGGCAATTCCCTGTCGCTGGCCGTGTGGGATCCTGCGAAGAAGGACTTTGCCGTCCGGCAGGTCTTCGATTTCGCGCCGCAGAAGATGGGGGTGCCACTGGAGATGTATTTCAATGACCGGGCGGACCGGCTTTACGTGACGACAGCCAAGCCGGGGCACTTTCATATCTTCGACGTCAGCGGTGATCCGACCAAGCCGAAGCTGCTGAAGACGCTGCCCGCGGCCGAGGGCGCCCATCACGTGGCGTTCACCAAGGATTGGAGGTACGCGTTCGTCCAGAACTCGCTCCTCAACCTGCCTGGCATGAGCGACGGCTCGATCACGGTGATCGACCTCAAGCAAGAGAAGGTCGTCGGCAGTGTAGACACCCTGAAGAACCAGGGGTTCAATCCCAACTCGATCGTGCTCTTGACGGAGTGGAACCACCCGGCCGGCCACTAGCAGCCGCACCGGTCGGGATCGGCCCCCGACGGATCCGAAGGCTGGCGAGGATTCGAGACGAGGACCCCTTTGCGACGGCGTCGGGAGAGGCACGATGGACTTGTGGGCCGGGGAGAACGCGGCGCAGCAGCGGACGCAGATCGTGGGCCGGCCACGCGTGAAAGGTCTGGCCGGGATGGGCATCCTCGCGCTCAACCTCGGGTGGGCCCCTCCCGCATTTGGGCACGCGCTGAGACAACGGTATGATCTGCCGATTCCCTTGGGCCTCTATCTGGCGGGCGCCGGGGCCACGGTCGCCCTGTCGTTCGTTGTGATCACCCTGTTTACCCGGAGGCCCCCGTGGCGCGGCAGTTATCCTCGTGTCAACCTCCTTCGCTTTCGGGCTCTTCGGATTCTCGCTCATCCCGGCATTCTCTTCGCATGCCGCCTCTTGTCCGTAGGCCTCTTCGCCCTGATTCTGCTGGCCGGGATCTTCGGAACGCAGAATACCTTCAGGAACATCGCGCCCACGGCGGTGTGGGTCATTTGGTGGGTCGGGTTGGCCTACGTCAGCGCGCTCCTGGGCGATGTGTGGGCGTTGATCAATCCCTGGAACACCGTCTTTCGCTGGGCCGAAGGGCTCCGCCGCCGCTGGAAGTCGGGGGGCAGCCTGTCCTTTGATGCGCCGTATCCCGAATGGCTCGGGGTCTGGCCGGCCGTCGTCCTGTTCCTCATCTTCGCCTGGACGGAGCTGGTGTGGGAGGGGGCTGAAGTCCCGGCGAGCCTGGCGAGCGCGGCCCTTGCGTATTCGCTCCTCACCTGGGCCGGAATGCTCGTCTTCGGACGGGAGCGATGGTTACGAGGCGGCGAGGTCTTTTCCGTATTCTTTGGCACGCTTGCCCGTTTCTCCCCGACCGAATTCCGCGCCGGAAATCCGGATCCCGAATGGGCGCTGCGGCCGTACGGGGCAGGACTCCTGACCACAGAGCCCATCCATGCCTCCCAGATGATGTTCGTCTTGGTGATGCTCTCGACGGTCACCTTCGACGGCTTCATCGAAACCCCTCTATGGGTGGCGATCGTCGATTGGATCCTCTTGGCGCCGCTTCTGCTACCCGTCCTCACGGTGTTGCACAAGACGCTCGGAAGCCTCCTCCCGCTCATTCAGAGTGTAGCGTTGGGTCTGTTTCCGCTGGTATTTTTGGCCATCTACATGGTGTTCGTTTGGCTCATGAGATACGTGGTGAGCACGGCTGCCCGAGGCGATGCCGACGACCGGCGTATTCCGACGACCGATCTGGCCCGCCTTTTTGTGCTCACCCTCGTGCCCATCGCGATTGCCTACCACTTGGCGCATTACCTGGCCTATTTCCTCGTTGCGGGTCAGTTCATCATCCCGTTGGCTTCCGATCCGTTCGGGTTCGGTTGGGACCTGTTGGGCACATCGCTCTACCGGATCGACATCGGGGTCGTCGATGCGCGTTTTGTCTGGTATACAGCGGTGATCGCGATCGTCGTCGGGCACATCATTGCCGTGTGCCTGGCACACCTGATGGCCCTCTATGTCTTCAAGGACGCTCGCCTGGCGACGAAGAGCCAGTACCCGATGCTGGGTCTCATGGTGTGCTATACCATGATCAGCCTGTGGATCCTCGCGCAGCCCGTCGTCGAGCCAACTCCTGGGTAGGCGCCTCGGCCCGTCCGGCCGGCTATCTCCCATCTCCTCCCACAGATCACTGGTGCGCGAATTGCAGTCCTAGCCAAACGTACGACGAGCTTGGCACGCACCCTCTCTATCCCCGCGCAGGGCAGTCGGAGTCGGTTTCCCAGACATCCGATGGGGGAAACCTGAAACATGGCTCACCGTCGACATCTTGACACGAATACAAAGTCCTGGATCACACCCGGAAGACTGCTCTTCGTCTGTATCACCTTTCTCTATTTGAGTGGAACCGCTTTATCCCAAGATTGGCCTATAGGGACGTTCTACTATGAGATTACGCGCAACAACAACCAAATAGGAATACATAAGATTGTATCTAAAAAACAGGGCGAAAACGTCGTCGTGAAAACTGAGGAATGGGTGGATGACACCGGGTACTGTCGTGCCTCGAAACGGAGGGAGGTGTGGCACCACGGAACGCTGACGGCCTTGGAGTCTTTTACCGCAGGCTGGTGTTCCATTTTCGTACGAATGGCGCGACCGAGTGTGTGTCCATGGGATGAATTCGGCGATCCGATCACCCTCTCAGTTGTTCGCAAAGATGAGGCACTTTTCAAAACATTTGGCTCAGAGAAGAGTCAACAAATTTCCGGAGAGGCCGTTCCAACGAATTTCTTGAACCCTGCATTTCGAGGGTCGGACCATGTACTACAGGTCGTCAGCCCAGTGACGGGAGAACTTCAATCGATGATTATCTCCAATGAGGGAGTGGAAAATTTGCCGATCAGAAACAAGTCCGTAAAGGCGGAACGGTATCTTGTACAAGATCACAATGGCCACAGTCGAGAGCTCTGGTACGACTCGCGGGGGGTATGGATCCAGATGTTCCTTCACAGCGAGGGTGTGATATTCGCAGCCGCCAGCCACGCAAAGATGGAATCTGAGTTGCCGTCGTTCATCAGGAGATCGGATTGTCTGAGAAAATTACCGCATCGTACGAAGTGACATCATCTCCAATTCCGACTTGACATCTAGGCTGCCTTATCACCTTTCCCTTGACAGGAAGCGTGTGTCTCCTTTAATCACCCTAGAGGGGAGTTCTTATCACAGATGCGTGCGCCGTGGATCGTCACATTTCTCATCATCGTGCTCCTGCTGGGACCTGTCCCCGCCTGGCCGCACGCATACCTGGTCAAGTCAGCACCCGCTCGCCGGGCAGTCCTCCTCCACGCGCCCACCCGGGTGCAGCTCTGGTTCAACGAGCGCCTGGAGGCCCAGTTCTCCCACCTCTCGGTCTGGAACCGAGAAGGCAAGCAGGTGGACAGCGGCGACGTTCAGGTTGGCCCGGATGACCTGAAGCTCCTTTCGGTCGGGATCGGCACACTCGCCCCCGGTCCCTACACCGTCAAGTTCCGGGTCCTCTCCGTGGATGGACACGTGGTCGAGGAACAGTTCCCCTTTACCATCCGAGGGAGCCCGTGACCGGGCTGCTCGCCTTCATCAGGGCGGTCCACCTGGGGGCGCTCGTGCTCCTGATGGGGGTCTTCGCCTTCCTCCTCCTCGTGGCCCGCCCCGCCTTTCGGAAAGCAGACCCGCAACGCACGCCCGACCTCGAGCGGTTCGATCGGCTCCTCCTGACGATAGGGAAATGGAGTCTCCTGGCCACCTTCGTCTCCGCCCTCCTCTGGCTCGGCCTCCAGGCGGCCCTCGCGAGCGGCCAGCCGCTCACTCAGGCGCTGAACCTCGACACGTTGAGCGGCCTGTTGAGCGGCACGCAGTTCGGGCGTGTCTGGGAGATCCGCATCGCGCTCGTCGCGCTCCTGGCCGGGTTCCTCTTCTTTCGGGATCGCGAGCATGACGTCAGGGACTGGAACGCGCTCCGCCTTGAGGGCGTGCTGCTGGCGGGCGGGCTCATGGCTGCGCTGGCCTGGGCCGGGCACCCCGCGGCCACGGAGGGTCCGGCGCGCTCCATCCACCTGCTGGCCGACACGGTGCACATGCTGGCGGCAGGGGTTTGGCTGGGAGGACTCTGTCCCCTCGCCGTCCTCCTCCGGTGGGCGCACCGCTCGCCGGATGCGTCCTGGATCGCCGTCGCCCGAGAGGCGACCCGCCGGTTCTCGCTTCTGGGGCTCGTCAGCGTCTCCACGCTCACTCTCACCGGGGTCGTGAACGGGTGGATCCTGGTCGGCAGCATCCCCCCGCTCGTCGGCACCCCCTACGGACGCCTGCTGCTCCTAAAGCTGGTCCTCCTCCTCCCTCTCGTCGGATTCGCCGCCACGAACGTCTTGCGGTTGAAGCCCGCCCTGCTCGCTACGGCGGCTCAGAAGTCCCCCGGCGGGGCGCAAGCCGTCCTTAGCCGGCTGACCCGAAACGTGATCGCCGAGGCCTCCCTCGGGGCTGCGATCCTCCTGATCGTTGGCGGACTGGGGATTACACCCCCCGCCATTCACGATCAGCCCTCCTGGCCGTTCCCCTTCCGGGTGAGCTGGCAGGCTACCCAGGACCTTCCCGGAGTTCGGGGTGGGGTCATTGCGGGGGGCGCGGGCGTGCTGCTTGGCATCGGCGTGCTCGCGTACGGTCTTCGCAAGCGGCGGCAGTACCCGTGGGTCATCGGCCTCGGGTCGGCCCTCGTGCTCTGCTTCCTCGCGATCCCCCTTTACTACCTCTCGGTGGACGCCTATCCCACGACGTACCTTCGGACGCCCGTTCCCTATCAGGCGATCTCCATCGCGAGCGGCGCCCGTCTCTACCAACAGCACTGCACGGTCTGTCACGGCGAGGCCGGATACGGGGACGGCCCGGCCATCCGGGGACGGGCCTCCGCCCGGGCGGACCTGACCGCTCCGCACACCGCCCTCCACACCGCCGGGGATCTCTTCTGGTGGCTCACCCACGGGATTCGGGGGAGCCCCATGCCCGGATTCAAGGACAGCCTAACCGACGAGGAGCGGTGGGACCTGATCAACTTCCTCAGGGCCCTGGCGGCGGCGGAGCAGGCGAGAGCCATGCTGCCGCTCGTCGAGCAGACCCCGTGGCTCGTGGCCCCGGACTTCGCCTACGGGATCGGGGTGGGGGAGGGACAGACGCTGAGGGACTCTCGCGGCTGGGCCATCGTTCACCTGGTCCTCTTCACCCTCCCAAGCTCGATCCAGCGCCTCGAGCAGCTCGACGCCGCTGCGGGGAAGATCGCCGGCGCGGGCGCCCGGATCCTGGCGGTCCCGATGCGCGATGCCGCCCAGGTCTACCGGAGGCTCGGGGCCCGGGCGGTGACCTTGCCGGTGGCGGTCGAGGGGAGCGAGGAGATCGTCGAAACGTATGCCATGTTTCGCCGGACGCTGGCCGTGGAGGGCCTCCCGGCGGAGCCGGCACACATGGAGTTCCTCGTGGACCGGCAGGGTTACATTCGCGCCCGCTGGATTCCCCCGGAGCAGCCCGGCTGGGATGACCTCACGAGTCTGCTCGGAGAGATCGAGCGCCTCGACAAGGAAGCGCCCCGGGCGCCGGCACCGGACGAGCACGTCCACTGACAGCCATGCGCCTCTACAAGGTGGTGATCCTGGTCAATGTTGCCCTCGCTGCCGGCGTTCTCCTCGGCTATCACTGGTGGAGCCAGGAGAACGCGCGCCTGACCCGCGAGCTACAGGCGGCCCGGCAGACGGCGCTTGCCCCCGAGGCGGGAGAGGGAACCTGGTCGGCCAAGGGCATCTACCGGGGAATGGTAGTGGAGCGGAACCTCATCATCGTCGCTCACGAGGAGATCCCCGGACTGATGAGCGCGATGACCATGGGCTTTCCCCTGAGCGACTCGAAGCTCGTGCGTGGACTGAGCCCCGGCGACCGGATTACGTTCACGCTGAAGTCCGATGGCAACCGGCTCGTGGTCGTGGCGCTCCGGAAGGAGGCGAGCCAATGAGGCCGGGGCGGGGGTGGCTCATGTTGACTGTGCTGTGGGGCGTCCTGGCTGCGCTCTCTGCAAACGCTGGTCACGAGGGCGGGGCGGGGTACGTCGTGGGCTTTCCGGCGGAGCATGTCAAGCGTCTTCTCGACGCTGGGGCCCGCCTGATATTTATCGACCTGCGGCCTGTCGAGGAATTCGGGCAGGGGCGATTGCCGGGTGCCCGCTCTGTCCCCCTCCAGGAACTCCACCGCCGCTATGCGGAGGTGCCGCGCACCGGACACGTGATCCTCTACTGCGCCTGCCCGGCCGCAGAGGTCGAGGGGGCGTACCGCTTCCTGCGGGACCAGAGCTACCGGAACCTCAGCCTGATGGAAGACGGATTCCCCGGCTGGGTGAAGCACGGCTACCCGCTGGAGCGCTGAACACCGCTTTTCATAGATCTACGATGGGCCCCGCCATGTGAACGGTAAGGTAACGGACGCGGCCCGCAGCCCTGCTGACAGGGGACGAGAGCTATGATACAAGGACCTACGAGGAGATGCTCCTGCGGCCCGCCGAGACCCTCCTCGGCCTGGTCGGCTGGCGATCGAAGCGGATCCAATCCGGGCTCGCCACCCCTGAAGCCCTTTAACCCAGCCGCCAGGAACGCCTAACGACGCCAATGCCTCGAAGAATCTTGGACAGGTTTAACAGGGAACATCTGACGACCTTTGGTCCGGCGCTGCTCATCACGATCATTGGTTTCTGGGTCGCCTATCAATTTGTCCAGCCGGCCCCGCCCACGAGGATTGTCATCACTACAGGCAGGGAAGATGGCGCCTATTACGCGTTCGCTCAGCAGTACCGGGACATACTGGCTCGTGATCACATTACGCTTGAGATACGTCCCTCGGCTGGTTCCGTGGAAAATACGGCTGACCGCGAAGGAGGGCGGGGTAGACCTCGCCTTCGTGCAGGGGGGTACGAATACATCAAAAGACGCGCAGAATCTTACATCACTCGGAAGTGTCTACTACGAGCCCCTCTGGGTTTTTTATCGCGGTGGTCACCACTTGAATCGGATCGGCGACCTCGCCGGCAAGAGGATAGCTGTCGGAGAGGGAGGAAGCGGGACCCGGGTGGTTGCCCTGCAACTGTTGAGAGATAACGGCATACAAGGACCTCCAACAGTCCTTTCGTCTCTTGGCGCCCTCGATGCAGCCAATGCGCTTCTAGGAGGGAGTCTGGATGCAGCCCTTGTTATCGCCTCTCCTCGATCGGCCGTGGTCCAAAAGCTTCTGATGGCAGATGGAATCAAGCTGATGAGCTTTGAACGAGCAGAGGCCTATACGCGTATCCATCGCTACCTGAGTCTGGTCACCTTACCTGAAGGCGTCATCGACCTGCAGAGAATTATACCCCCCACCCATACCACTCTCATCGCCGCAACTGCCAATCTCGTGGCACGAAGTGACCTACATCCAGCCTTGGTTGATCTACTCCTAAAGGCTGCTCAGGAGGTTCATGGCGCGGGAGACTTGTTCGAACGACAGGACGAGTTTCCCTCTCCCAAGTATTTGGAATTTCCGCTCAGCGATGACGCAGAACGTTTTTACAAACGTGGTCCGTCATTCTTGCGGCGTTATCTCCCCTTTTGGGCTGCGACTTTCGTTGAGCGGATGGTAGTTCTGTTGATACCCATAGTCGCCCTGCTTTGGCCACTGTTCAGGATTATTCCGCCGATGTATAGATGGAGGGTGAGATCAAGGATCTATCGCTGGTATGAGGACGTGAAGGCTGTTGACCTCAAAGCGGACAGGGACCGTTCTCCAGAACGCCTCGCAACTCATATGGCCGAGTTGGACCGGATCGAGGATCAGGTCAATAGGATCTCTACACCATTGCCATACGCAGATCAGCTGTACGACTTGCGCATGCATATCAATCTCGTGCGTGGAAAGCTCGAAAGAGCAATGCAGAACGTCACAAGCTAGACAACACACCACGAAACCTGGGACATCCGACCCTCACCAGGCACCCCGTGAGCTTTGTGGATGAAACGTAAAGTATCTGGAACATCCTGTTCCCTCGCATCCGTCCTTCTCTTGCTGTTCTCTTTCGGTTGTGCGAGTGTTCCCAGATATGAGGTACGGGGCACTCTGGCCGATCAGGCAATATCGACAACTGTCGACTCGGAGCTATCGAAGTATTACCTTGAGCATTACCTCAGGAGCGATCGCATCAATCGCGAGTACGACCAAGCGATCGATCGGGCACTCACTATATGGGATAGACGACCGCTGGATAGCGACAGCCTTGGGCAACTCACTCAGGAGTTCTCCCCGGACTTTGCAACGCTGTATTTCGTCTCTCGTGTCTATCAGGATCCAAGAAATCGGAAGGCGCAGGACGCCTTCCATGCCCATGTTGCAGCCCTGAGAAAAGGGGGACCAAGAGAGGTATTTCGAATTACCGAGAGATTTGCGGGGTACCTTATCGTCTTTGTTCCGGGCTACGCGTATGAGAAGGATCCGGCCACTGGTGCTGACTTCGCGCGGCAGCGACATCTGATGACCCAGGCGGGGTTTAAGAACGTACTGATCCAGACCGAGGAACTCGGCACGGTCGAGAAAAACGCTGGAATTATCGCAAGCGAGATGCTGCGGCTGAGCGAAAAGCACCGCAGAATCATTCTGGTAAGCACCAGCAAGGGCGGGACCGAAGTCGCCCTTGCCATTGGAAAACTCGTACCTCCAGAACGACTCGAAGGCGTAAAGGCATGGATTAGCATCGGTGGCCTGCTGAGAGGAACCCCCTCCGCGGACCAGGCGCTACGATGGCCGAAGAGTTGGTTGGCCAGAACGGCCTTTTTTTTGACAGGTCATCGTGGGGAGGTCATTGAGGACCTGAGCACCAAGAAGAGGAGGGAGGTGTTTGCGCAACTCCAATTTCCAGAGCGTATCCTCATGCTGCAATATGTGGGCGTTCCGCTCTCGGGGCAGATTGCCGAGTACGTGAAAGGGCGGTATGATGATCTCAAGAGTCTTGGGCCGAATGATGGGCTGACCCTGTTGGCCGATGAATTGGTCGAAGGGGGTGTTGTTATCACAGACGTAGGGCTCGACCATTACTATTCAGATCCCGAAATTGACCTGAAGACCTTTGCGCTGACATCTGTCGTTCTGGATCTACTCGAGGGACCCAATAGGTAGGCAAGACATGCCCGCCCCGCGAATTCTTCGGAACACCATGCACACATCGGAAGAGGAACGCAAGGTCTTTGATAGTCATTTTCACATTATTGACAAGCGGTTCCCGCTCGTAGCGAACCAGGGCTTTCTCCCTGACAATTTTACATGCGCCGATTATCTCGAGCGCGCCAGAAAGCTCAAGATCACCGGGGGATCGATCGTCTCCGGCTCCTTTCAGGCGTTTGATCAGACCTACCTCGTGGCGGCCCTCGAGGAACTCGGCCCGACCTTTGTCGGGGTGACACAACTCCCGGCCTCCGTCTCGGATGAAGAGATCGTGAAGCTGAACGCCGCGGGGGTCCGAGCCGTGCGCTTCAATCTCGAGCGGGGCGGCTCGGAGAGTGTCGAGCGGCTGGACGATCTCGCCCGACGCGTGCACGAAATCGCCGGCTGGCATGTCGAGCTCTATGTCGATTCCCGCCACCTGACCGAGCTCTACTGCATTCTGGTGGCGTTGCCGGCTGTCTCGATCGACCACCTCGGGCTCTCCCGATCGGGTTTTGACACCCTCCTCAAGTTGGTCGAACATGGGGTGCACGTGAAGGCCACCGGCTTCGGCCGGGTCGATTTTGACGTCGTGCTGGCCATGAAAGCGATTGTGTCCGTCAATCCCGATGCGCTGATGTTCGGGACCGACCTGCCCTCCACACGGGCGGTGCGGCCGTTTCGCAATGAGGACGTGAACGTGATTACGGACGCGTTCGAACAGGAGATCGCGGGGAAGATCCTGTACGGGAATGCCGTGGCGTTCTACCGGCCACGGGCAACTGTGTGACCGCCCCCTTGCAGGGCGTTGTTGTACTCAGCAGAAACCATCAGGAAAAAAGATGCCCAGTCCACCCATTGATCCCGAGGCGTTTCGTGCGTTTGAGCACGAGGGGTGGGAGAGGGTCCCCCAGCGATACCACAACGCCTTTGCTTCCCTGACCAGTCAAACGATCGCGCCGGTTCTCGATGCCGTCGGCGCGACAACCGGGATCCGACTGCTTGACGTGGCGACCGGTCCGGGCTATGCGGCGGCGGCAGCGGCCGAACGGGGGGCCAAGGTCATCGGCATTGACTTTGCTCAGGCGATGGTTGCTGAGGCGCGTCGGCGTTATCCCACGGTTGATTTTCGGGAAGGTGACGCTGAGGACCTCCCATTCCCTGAGGCCTCTTTTGACGCGGTGATGATGAATTTTGGACTCCTCCATTTGGCCAGACCTGAACGGGCGCTGGCGGAGGCACATCGTGTGCTCCACCCAGAAGGACGGTTCGGGTTTACGGTGTGGGCGCAGCCGGAGGAGGCAATCGGATTCCAAATGGTGTTGCGCGCGGTCGAGAGGTACGGGAAGTTGGATGTGGGAATTCCACAAGGTCCCCACTTCTTCCGCTTTAGCGATCCCCAGGAATGCCAACGGTCCTTATTGGACGCGGGCTTCATCTCTCCCTCCGTGAAAACCCTTCCTTTGATATGGCGGCTCAGCTCTCCTGACGCATTGTTCGAAAGCATGTTTGAAGGCACGGTACGAACAGCGGGCTTGCTGCGAGCTCAGTCTGCTGATGCGATCCGTGCCATTCGGAAGGTGCTTCGCCAGGCGGTGCTGCCTTATCAGGAGGGCGTTGGCGTCGAGCTTCCGATGCCGGCAGTGCTGGCGTCTGCGCGGAAGCCCTGAACCCTCCGTTGGTCATCAAAGACATCCCGGCCGCCCCGGGCCGAAAGGTCCGGGTGAGAGCGGACGGGCGCGACCTGCTATTTCGTTGGCAGGAGATGCGAACTACGATTATGATAGGTAGGTGCAGGAGGGGCCGAGGGCCCGGGAGAGAAGGGGAGAGCAAGGACGATGGGTGGGTTGGACGGCCTGTGGGTGTGGCAGGAGGATGATCTCCGGAGAAAGCTCTTGTGGTATCGTCAGGTGTCCGCTAATCGGATGCCGGCGAAGTTCCGGATTGCCGGACACATCCCTGTAGAGGTTTCCTTGGCGGAGGCTCCGGAAGAGACCCTCTGGGAAGAGCTCGAAGCAAAAACGCCCGTCTTTCTGGACCGCTGGGACCGGATCCGGCGTGGCATGGACGACCTGCCAGCCTCTCCCAGACCGCAACCCAACCTGGTCGACCTCTGCCGCGAGCTGGGCATCCGGATGCTCAGCCATTGCAACTTTTGCCGCTGGAACTGCCGGGTGGACCGCCGGCACGGGACCAAGCTCGGCGCCTGCAAGCTGGCCGAAGACTCCCGCGTCTCAAGCTATTTCCACCATCCGGGCGAAGAGTTGATCTACCGAGGGAGGCTCGGTTCGGGGACGATCTTTTTCACCTCCTGTAATATGCGCTGCGCGTTCTGCCAGAACGGCGATATCAGCACGGACAAGGACAACGGCGAGGTGGTCTCTGCGCGCACGCTGGCTACGATGGCCTGGCTGCTCCGGATGGAGGGATGCCACAACGTGAACTGGGTCGGGGGTGAGGTGACCATCCATCTGCATAGCATCGTGGAGGCGATCTCGCTACTCGAGGACTTGCGTCCTAATCATCAGGACCTTCGGGAAGCGCTCGGGGTGAAGAGCGACTACTACACTAACTACCGGCGCAATCCAGAGGCCGCGACGTACCGGGGTGCCTTCAACGCGCCGATGCTGTGGAACAGCAACTTCTTCATGTCGCCCGAGGCGATGAAGATCTTGAGACTCCTGATGGACGTCTGGCTGCCGGATCTCAAGTTCGGCCCGGGGAGATGTACGATTGACCTCTCGCGGACCCCCTGGTACTGGGAGACCGTGACCGGCAATATGCAATTGATCCACGGCTGGGGTGAGGAGTTTACCATCCGCCATCTGGTCATGCCGAACCACGTAGAATGCTGCACCCGTCCCATCCTGGAATGGATCGCCGAGAGGATGCCGGAGGTTCCCGTGAATATCATGGATCAGTACCACCCGGACAATTTCTGCGATCCCTCCGGCGCGAAGTACGACAAGAAATACGCGGATATCTCGCGCCCGCCCACCTCCAAGGAGATCGTACAGGCCTTTCGCTATGCGAAGGACCTCGGACTCCACTTCGAATCGCTCAGCTACGAAAAGAACGCGACCGGCCTCCGACTCTTGGCATGACGACCCCGGCGCCGTAGGAATAAGGAACGGGGTGGCGGGCCTCCCGAGTCGGCGAAAGAGCCTACCGCCATTCAGTACAAAGATGGAGAGAGGCGTTTTGAGCCTGCCTCTTCGGGGGGAGAAGGTGATGACTCAACAGGCATTCCAGGAGTTGATCGCGGAAAGGTACTGCTGGGGTTGTGGACTCCTGAACGAACATGGCTTGCAAATACGGAGCTATTGGTCCGGCGAACAGGCAGTCTGCACCTGGCAGCCCGGACCCTATCACGCGGCGGGTCCGAGACACATTCTGAATGGTGGAGTCATCGCAACCATTATAGATTGTCACTGCATCTGCACGGCGATTGCCGCCGCCTACCGCGCAGAGGGGCGGTCCATGGATACGGAGCCGAGCATCTGGTATGTCACGGCCTCTCTTCAGATTACCTATCTCAAACCGACACCGATCGACGGCCCGGTGAGTCTGCAAGCCTCAGTCAAGGAGTCGACGGGAAAGAAGACGATCGTGGCCTGCTCGCTCTTTGCCAGGGGAGAGGAGTGCGCGCAGGGAGGGGTGGTGGCGGTGCGTGTCCCCGCGGCCTGGCGCCAAGCTCCGTAGGCCCTGGGCTCACGTCCCCAGCGTGCAGTCACGCGACGCTTCCGGTCTTCTATGAAAGTGCGCCCAATTGCGGAGGCTTGAGAGATGGCTAAGGGAATGGCAAGCCCGTTTTTGATCCAGCAGCCGCCGGGGTTTACGCCGCGGATCGGCGAGTTGGTGGTCATGATGGATTATGCGCGCCACACGACGCTTGGGGCGGTTCAAGGGCTCACTAGCAGCCAGCTCGACACCTGCACGACCCCCAGAGCAATACGATCGGAGCACTTCTGGGTCACATCGCTGCAGTCGAAGTGGTGTATCAGGTTGCCACGTTCGAGAAGCGAGGGCTGACTCCACGGGAGACGCAGGAGTGGGGCGCATTTCTCGATCTCGGCGAAAGGGCGAGAAGGGAGGTTCGCGGCCACCCACTGGCCTATTACTTGCATCTGCTCAAGGACGTACGGCAGAAAACGCTGGGCGAGTTGGCCAAGCGGGATGACGATTGGCTGTATGAGGAGACCCCATTTTGGGGCGGTCAACCGGCAAACAATTATTTCAAATGGTTTCACGTCTTCGAAGACGAGATCAATCATCGGGGTCAGATCCGCTGGCTTTGCAAACGCCTTCCAGGGTGAGGCATGGGAAGCGCGCCGTGGATCTACGAGCTCGCTGGAGGAACACACTGCGTGTCGGCGTCTCTGTTCTTGTCCTAGTCATGGCCGTCTCCTTGCCTCGGATTGCAGAGAGCACTAGTGGGCAGCGAGTGGTCAAGAAGTCGACCGGCGCACCGCTGAGGATTAAGGGAGCGAAGGTCTCAACCGAGGATCAGGCCGAGAAGCTGGCGACTGAAGCATACTTCAAGAGGATGGGTGGCAAGCGGGCAATTCAAACGGCCAAGGTGGTTTCCATTCTTAGGCTGGATACTGAGATCAAAGGTTTTTCCCGGAAGGGCGATCAGGTGTGGGATGTACGGATTTACGGAGCCAGGGAGCTCAGTGCGTTGATTTGGGTGCATTCCGAAACAGCTGCAACGAAGTTTCTCGTGCCTTAAGACCACAAAGCATGGTGTGGCGGAAGTCTTGCCTGCCCCGGACATCGATTACGCCCTGACCTAGACCCAAGCTGAGCGCTTCGTTCTGATGCTCAACCTTGTTGTCATTCTGAGCATTCTGTTCGGTACCTACCTGGTTCTCACAGGCCTTGACCGCTGGTCGATAGCGATACATCTGGACGCTGGGACCCGTGGGCGGATCAGTCTTGCCCTCGTCCTCGTCTTTACCAGCATTGGACACTTCATAAGGACTCAAGCAATGGTGCACATGCTGCCTCCCGCGATACCCATGCGCGAAGCCATCATTTACGTAAGCGGCGCGCTTGAACTTTTCTTCGCAGTCGGCTTGCTGGTTCGACGATTCGCCTATATCGCTGGGGTCTGCATCGTCGCGTTCCTTATCCTTGTGTTGCCAGCGAATATCTACGCTGCGGTCAACCGAGTGGAAATGGGCGGCCATCATTTGGGGCCGATGTATCTGCTGGTACGCGTGCCATTACAATTGATTCTGGCGGGCTGGACCTACTGGTTTGCGATTCGGAGAGGCCGGGCGCCTCTTCGTGGAATCGGTCATCCAGTGTTGTGATTCCAAAAGGAGGGGATGGCGGAGGGGGATGATCAGAGACCGGCAAGGGCTCGCGTTCCTCTCTGCCATGGGCTGGGTCGACCGGGGGAGCCTGTGGTGCTTCGACCCGACAAGGGAAATTGAAACGCGGATTCCCCTGAGCGATGCCAACTACCTCTCCCTCCACGCTGGCTCCAACGACTACTTTTCTGTTGTCCACCACTTCGACGGAAACCGCGTGGAGGTCACGGCCCATCGCTTCGCGGCCCCACCCGACGTATTGTCGAGGGCCAGCGTCGGCAACGGATCTTCCCGCCTCACCGGGGATCTGTCCGTCTGGGAGTTCCTGCCGCGGTATTATGTCGCCTATTACACATGTCCCGCCTGGTCTGATTTCGCGCTCTTGTGTATCGATCAGCATCGAGGGACGGTGGAGGTGCAGACCTTCGACTGGTACAATGAGGACTATGACAAAGGATGTCAGGGGATCGTGAGCGTGACCGAGGTTCCCGGACAGGATCTGCTGATTGTCTCGATCCAGCGCGACTCGCATCCTGTCCTCTACGATCCGATTGTGCGCCGCAAAGTTGGGCAGATCGGACTGGCTGGACGTGGGGGGAATCCCAGGCTGTATTTCCGTCGAACCGCTGGTGAGCTCTGGGCGGACGACTACGATACAATCGTCAGGATCGATCCTGCGAGTTGGCGAGTGCTGGCCTCTCGCAGGCTCCAAAGCGCAGCAGAGGGTTGCGCGCAATTCATTGGCAAGTTCGCCTTCGACTCAGCCGAGTCGGTTTGCACCGTCGCCCGTCCCTTCAGCGGCGATGTGATCGGCCTGGATCCCAGGACCTTGCGGATCTGGTATCGATGCAAGACTGGTGGGCAACCCCTCGAGGTTGGGATTCTTGGCGACATGCGCGTCTTTGCTAGGGACTGGAAAAGTGGCGCTTTGCTCAAAGGCCGATTACGCCGAAGATGGATGCTTTAGCGTTCGAAGCCGATTCGGAAACACAAGCAGGCATGGCCTCGGGTGCAAGGCGGGGTGACTGCGTCGTGGGTGTCATCTCTGATACGCATGGGCTGTTGAGACCCGAGGCCATCATGGAACTCATGGGGAGCGACTTGATCATCCATGCGGGCGACGTGGGAGGACCGGAGATTCTGGACCGATTGCGCACGATCGCGAGCGTGGTCGCGGTGCGGGGGAATGCCGATCGAGGCCCTTGGGCGACGGTGCTTCCGATCGCTGAGACTGTCCGGTTGGCCGAAATAGATCTTTACGTTCTCCATGACGTGGGCGAGCTCGACCTCGATCCGAGGGCCGCCGGGTTCCACGCCGTGATCAGCGGCCACTCTCACCAGCCCCGCATCGAGCACCGAAACGGGATCCTGTTCCTGAACCCGGGGAGCGCCGGCCCCCGACGGTTCGCCCTGCCGGTATCTGTGGCCCGCATACACGTCCGAGATTGCAGGCTCGAACCGGAAATCGTCCAACTGAACGTCTAGCCACTCTCAGAGGAAGCGACACGATGGGACTCCGGGAAGATACGCAGAGGCTGCTCGAGACGTTACAGGCCGTCGCCGCCAGACTCGGTGCGTTTCGGGGCTCGCCTGTGCAAAAGGAATATACCGATCACCTCCAAGGTCTGTTGGTTCCGCTCGTCGAGGACCTGCGGTCGATGATTGACGAGCGGACCGACCGTTCGGAGATCCTTCGGGCTATGGCGGAGATCAAGGCGGTAATGTCCGAAGTAAACGGCGCCGCCACGAAGGGCGAGATGGACATCTTCCCCGAGGGCCTCCTGAACCGATTCTGGCAGCTTTCGACTATTTTTCAGGAACAGCGGTATCGCGACAAACGCCCGTAGGATCCGTTCTCTTCCGACATGAGGATGTGGGTCCATACGGTAGCCATGGGCTGGACCGGTGGACAAATCCTACCTGCTCTGCAATAATTCTCCTGGCCACGAAAAACCGCACCGCTCGCTGACGAGCGCATTGGAGCATGGAGATGACTGAGAAGGCGACGTTTGGGGCAGGGTGTTTTTGGGGGGTAGAGGCAGCGTTTCGTAAGCTCAAAGGGGTTGTATCGACAGCGGTGGGGTACTCCGGTGGCTCGTCCAAGGATCCGACGTATAAAGACGTGTGCTCGGGGAGAACCGGCCATGCGGAAGTCGTGCAGGTGGAATACGACCCCTCGAAGACCTCTTACGAAGAACTCTTGAACGTGTTCTGGGGCATCCATGATCCGACGCAAATGAATCGACAGGGACCGGATGTGGGTACTCAATACAGATCTGCGATATTCTTCCACAACACAGAGCAGGAGGCTGCGGCCAAGGCTGCGAAGGCGCGTCTCGAAAAGAGCGGGCGATACAGGAAGCCGGTCGTCACCGAGATCATTCCCGCGTCGGAGTTCTACATGGCAGAGGAGTATCACCAGCAGTACTTCGACAAGCATCGCAAAACCTGCTGATCTTCCTCATTAAGGGAATGAGAACTGCTGTAACCGGTTGCGTTTCCCGGGACAGTTTCTTACCAGCCAATTGGACGGGTAAACTTCCGAGCTTGCGCAGAAAGTGGAGGGCGGACTCAGATGCCCGGATTTCTCGTACGCATGCTCGTCAGCGCCTTGGGACTGTGGATTGCGTCGGCACTCGTCCCAGGTATTGAGATCACCGGGATAGGGACACTGGTGGCAGCCGCATTCCTGTTAGGGATCGTCAATGCTGTCATCCGCCCCATCATCGTCATCCTGACACTCCCTATTACCATCGTTACTCTGGGCTTATTTCTTCTAGTCATCAACGCGGCGATGTTAGGACTGGTTGCATGGCTCTTAGATGGTTTCATGCTGGCCGGCTTCCTTTCAGCGGTCGCGGGATCACTCGTCGTGAGTGTAACCGGTTGGTTTGCCTCGTGGTACATTGGTCCACGGGGTCGATTCGAGATTCTCGTCGTCCGGCGCTAGGGAAAATGCGAAGACCTACGAACGTGAGCGGCCTCTACCAACGAATATATATCGTGGTTCATCACATTCCGCCACAGCAGGTGGCGACCTATGGGCAGATTGCAAGGATCGTGGGAGGCTGTACGCCCCGGGCCGTCGGGTATGCCATGGCGGCTCTTCCCTGTGATACGGATGTGCCCTGGCATCGGGTGATCAATTCCCAGGGCAAGATCAGCCCCCGCCGAAGTGGAGAGGGCGGCGCAAGACAACGCCAGTTGCTCGAAGAGGAAGGCATTCGCTTTGACCAACAGGGGCGTGTAGATTTGACCATGGTCGGT
The DNA here is from genome assembly GCA_022615475.1 of Candidatus Methylomirabilota bacterium. GTDB lineage: Bacteria > Methylomirabilota > Methylomirabilia > Methylomirabilales > CSP1-5 > CSP1-5. The sequence goes on from JAKEGQ010000041.1 coordinate 19,863, forward strand.
TGGGCAGGTCCGGACTGGGAGTCGTGATTGACACCACGATGCGCCCTTTGCGCGTGTGGACCGGGGGCGCACGAAGCGGGTGGGGCACAGCACACGCGAGGCTGCTTGACCCTCGTTGGCCGGGAAGAGTTGCCACGGATCGGGCGGCAGGAGCTTCAATGAAGCGATGTGGATGGGCCGAGGCAAGTGAGCTGATGATTGCCTACCACGACCGCGAATGGGGTGTACCCATTCACGACGACCGCAAGCTATTCGAGTACCTGGTCCTGGACACTTTTCAGGCGGGACTCAGCTGGGCGATTATCCTCCACAAGAGGGAGAATTTCCGCCAGGCGCTCGCCAACTTCGACCCGGAGAAGATCGCCCGTTATATGAGGCGGGACATCGGGCGGCTGCTGGCAAATCCTGGGATCGTCCGGAACAAACAAAAAATTGCGGCCGTGGTCACGAACGCACGGGCATTCCTCAGGATCCAGGAGGGGTTCGGATCGTTCGATGCTTTCGTCTGGCAGTTCGTGGGTGGTAAGTCACGACACAACTCCTGGAGGACGATGCGTCAGCTTCCGGCCAAAACGAGGGAGTCAGACAGGATGAGTGAGGCCATGAGGGACCGGGGCTTTACGTTTACCGGCTCGACGATCTGCTATGCGTTCATGCAGGCCGCCGGCATGGTGAATGACCACCTGGTGTCCTGCTTTCGGCATGCTGAAATTCGCGCGCTC
>JAKEGQ010000042.1 GCA_022615475.1 Candidatus Methylomirabilota bacterium
ACGCGTCGGATTTCGAGGCGCTCTTCATCGCTCGGCGGGAGGAGCGGCGGTCGCGGCCATCCTCCGGTATATCCCACCATATCCATGGCTGCCTTCAAGCCCCCGATGCCGAATCGGGTGGTCACCGCCTGCATCGCCGGAAGCAGCGTGAGCTGTTGCTCCTGCGCCTCGTCGAGCTTCCCCTCCCGGAAAAGTGAATAGAGGTTGAGGCACGCCTCGGGCGCGCAGTTGGCAAAGGCGAGGATGCCCCCCCGTGCTCCAAGCGAGAGGGCGGGGAGAAAGACCGGGCCTGAGCCCACGAAGAGGATGAATTCGCGAGGACTCATCTTAAGATACTGGGCGAAGACCGCCATATTGCCTGCACTGTCCTTCATGCCGACGATGTTGCGGTGCTCCGCCAAATGGCCGACCACGTCGGGGTCGAGGACGATCCCGGTGAAGATCGGCACGTTGTAGAGGAAGACGGGGACGGGGGAGGCATCGGCCACCCGCCGGTAATGCTCGGTCAGAACGTGGGGGCGCATGTGGGGCTTGTAGTACGAGGGAGTGACGACCATGACTGCGTCCGCCCCGATGTCCGCCGCACGCCGGGTCAGCACGATCGTGGCCTGCGTCGCCTCGCACCCGGTGCCGGCGATCAGCGCCTTGTCGCGGGGAATGTGCTCGCGCGCTACCTGCAGAATCCGGATCTTTTCCTCTTCGCTGAGATAGACGAACTCCGAGTTGCTCCCCAGGATGAGGTAGCCCGCCAGGGCCGTCCGGTTCCACTGCGCGAGATTACTCGCTAGGGCGGCGTAATCCACCTCGCCCGACGCGGTAAACGGCGTAATGACCGGCGGGATGACCCCACGAATCTCTCGCATCCTCGATCGCCTCCCGAAAGGCCGTCACGATTGCTGCGACGATAGCGCGCTCCGCGTGTGACGTCAAGTTGAAGACAAAGCCTTTCCGACCTCGGGAGGATCGTGCTATCAATGGGTGGACCTTTGCGACCACGAGCGAGAGGGGAGGGGACCGGAGGCGTGTGATGGAAATTCGCTTTGCCGGTGGTAGTTGCGCAGTCGAGGCTCCGGAGGGATCGCGGATTCAGCCCGCGACCAGCAAGTACCGGATCCCGACGGAGCACCCGGCGACCGGGCCCGGTTTCAAGCATCTGTACGAGCTGGTTGCACCCGACGGGAGCGTGCGGGTCATCCATGTGACGCACGATAAGCCGGAAGTCGCCTGGCACTTCTGCGATCAGCCAAAGGATTGTAAGCGACCGTAGCGAACCAGATAGTGTCCAGAAGAGCGTTTTGAATTGAGCGGATCAAGATTATATAGTTATGGAACAATATTAAAGTACACTCTCAGTGTTTGACGGGGGGCTGGCCGGCAGTTTTCGCTTAGAGTAGCTGGGTGCTATTGCGCTCTTGGCGAGGATTCCGTACAATGCGATCACTCAGGAGACGTTCGTGCGAAAGAGGCCATTGTGGGATCGAGTTTTTTGACCGCGAGTGATTTCCGGGTCTTTGAAATCCCCGATTTTGCGGGGCGGATGCGGGCGATCCGGGAGCAGGTCCGGCCGAAGCTGACCGCGCTCGGGGAGTCCTTGGCGCCGCATATCGGCCGTCTGGTTAAAGGTGATGTCTTCGCCCATGTGGCGAAGCACGCGCGGCGCACGGTGAACCCCCCCGAGGATACGTGGGTCGCCTTTGGCCCCGACCGCCGGGGCTACAAGAAGCATACCCACTTCAAGGTTGCGGTCTCCAAGAACTGTATGCGTCTCCTTTTCGAAGTGGGGCCGGAGCATCAGGACAAGCGGGGCTGGGCTGCTCAGTGGGAGCGGCGGGGTGGGGGGCTGGCTGCGGCCCTGAGCCGGCCGACTGGTATCGGGTGGTTCAAGAACGAGCACGATGAGGATCCGGCAGCAGTGGTGAAGGACCTCGGGCAGGAGCAGCTCCGCGCCTTGCTCCAGGAGTTCAGCCGCCGGAGGGATGGTCAACTCGTCTTTGGCCGTCGTCTGTCCCGGGCCGAGGTGGCCGGGATGACGCCCGAGGCATTTGAGAAGGCAGCCTTGGATACCTTTCGAGCTTTGGCTCCGCTATACCAGAGTCGGTGATGGCGCATGAAACCCCGCAAACCTCGATCGAGGTGACGTGTCCCTGTTGCCAGGCCCGTCTCACCATTGACCTCTCCCTTGGGGTGGTCCTCCATCACGAGCCACCGCCCAAGCCGAGCAGCGTGACCGATCTGAAGGAGGCCGTGGAGGCTCTCAAGACGGAAACGGCCCAGCGGGATGCCCGGTTCAAGGAGCGTATGCAGGCTGAGAAAGACAAAGGGAAGGTTCTGGACCGGAAGTTTCAGGAGCTGCTCAAGAAGGCCAAGGAGGAACCCCCGACACCGCCACCGTTGCGGGATGTCGATCTAGATTGAACACACCTCCCAAAGGGTCCCTGGTCATGGAGAGATCGGAGAAGGAAAGGGCCTTGATCACCCGCCGCTGTTTCCTGCTTGGGGCGACCGCTGCGGCCGCGATGGGAGGGTGTG
>JAKEGQ010000238.1 GCA_022615475.1 Candidatus Methylomirabilota bacterium
CGTCCGCATGGGGGGTCGAGCCATGATACCGGTCCTCTTCCTCGGCCTCGCCTACGACTTCCGCTGGAGCGTGCTCTGGACCGACGGGCATGGTGGCTGGATTCTCGAGGGGATCCTCACGACCCTGAAGCTGTCGGCGCTCGGCTGGGTCATCGCGTGCCTGCTCGGCATCCTCTTCGGGGCCATGCGGACCGCGCCGGTGCGGATCGTCCGCTGGGCCGGGGCGGCCTATGTCGAGTTCTTCCGGAACGTCCCTCTGCTGGTCTGGCTCTTCCTCTGGTACTTCGGCGCCCCCCAGATCCTGCCGCAGGCGGCCCAGGAATGGTTCAACCGCCACGGGGCCGAGTTCTGGTCCGCCGTCGCCGGCCTCAGCGTCTACCATGGGGCCCGGATGTCCGAGGTCATCCGGGCCGGGATCCAGTCGATCCCCAGGACGCAACTGGAGGCGGCCGTCTCGACGGGCCTATCGGTGGTCGAGGCCTACCGCTACGTCATCCTTCCCATCGCGCTGCGCCTCATCATCCCGCCGGTGACGAATGAGTCCCTCAATCTCGTCAAGAACTCGTCGCTGGCGCTGACCATCGGCGTCGCCGAGCTGACCTTCATGACCCGCCAGATCGAGACCTATACCGCCAAAGCGTTCGAGGCGCTGACGGCAGGCACTCTCATCTACCTGATCCTCTGTCTCGGCATCGCAGCCTTCATGGGACAGGTGGAACGCTCCTTCCAGATCCCAGGCCTGATCGCCCGCGTCGGGAGGGCCGAGCATTGACCTTCGACTGGGCGGTCATCGTCGGCAACTGGAAGTTCCTGATACTCCAGGGCCTGGTGGGAATCGGGGCCTTCGCAGGCGGGACGCTCCGCCTGGCAATTCCCGCTATCGTGCTCGGGTTCATGCTGGGGGTCGTCATTGGATTGTGCCGCCTGGCGCAGCATCCCTGGATCCGCTATCCGGCCGTCCTCTACGTCGAGTTCTTTCGAGGCGTTCCGCTGGTCATGGTGATCTTCTGGTTCTGGTTCCTGATCCCACAGATGACCGGGCAGCGCCTGCCGGAATATACCGTCGCGCTGGCCGCCTTCGTCGTGTTCGAGGCGGCCTATCTCGCAGAGATCGTCCGCGCCGGCGTTCAGTCGGTCCCCCGCGGCCAGATCGACGCCGCAGTGTCCACTGGTCTGTCCTATCTCCAGATGATGCGCCACGTGATCCTGCCCCAAGCCATCCGAAATATGATCCCGTCCCTGATCACGCAATTTATCGTCCTGTTCAAGGACACCTCGCTGGCCTCCATCATCGGGTACGTGGACCTGACCAAGACAGCCCAAATCGTCAGCCAGCGGGAGATCCGCCCCTTCGAGCTGTACCTGTTCATTGCCGTCGTGTACTGGGTCTTTACCTACAGCATGTCCCGCTTCAGCCGCCGGATGGAGCTCCGCCTGGGGTCCCCCATGGAAGGCCCTGCCTAGTCAGGGGCCGGAAACTGCCTTGCGTGTCCGAGATCCTGGGACGGGCTCCCGGACCGGGACGGCCGGCCGGGATCCCGCCACGCCAACAGCGCCTGTAGGCCCCGAGCGACATTGGCGGGAGCGGCGGGGCCCCTCGGCGGGCGACGGCCTGGGAAACCGAGGCACGATCCGTGGGCTTCCCGTCTGCACGGACCGTGAACACGGAGGGACCCGGGCCGTAAGCCGCCGAACAGGGTCGTCGCGAGAGCCGCGGAGCGAGGGGTCAAAGGCGCTGTTGCAACACAATCAGGACGAACGTTCCCCGCATAGAGGGGAACCGGCGGTCAATGAAGACCTGGACGATCCTCCTCGGACTCTTCCTCTCTCTGCTGGTAGGGGACTGGATCCCGGCGCCTCCGGCGCATCCCGAATCCCGCAGGGTCATTGTCATCAGCATCGACGGCGCTCGGCCGGACGCGCTCCTTATGGCCAAGACCCCAACCATCACCCGCCTCTGGAAGCAGGGGGCATCCTCCTTTCGCGCCCAGACGATCTTCCCCAGCACCACGCTCCCCGCCCACACCTCGATGCTGACAGGACTCTCCCCTGACCGCCACGGGGTTCGACACAATAACTGGTGGCCCGGACATCCCACCGTTACGGCAGAGACGATCTTTAGCCTGGCCAAATCGCACGGGCTGAGGACCGCCATGCTCGTGTCGAAGGAGAAGCTCGGCTTCCTCGCGAGACCGGGGAGTCTCGATCACTTTGAGGTGCTCCCCCATCGTGCGCCAGTCGTCGTCCATCGGGCCGTGACGTATCTCGGGTCTGAAAAGCCCTATCTCCTGCTTATTCACTTCACGGACGCCGACCTGATCGGCCATCGGCACGGCTGGATGAGCCCGGAATATCTGGTGGCGCTGCAGACGATCGATGAGGCGGTCGAGGGTTTGCTCGCGACGCTCGAGGAGACCGGGCTTGTCCGCGAGACCCTGCTCATCATCACCGCCGATCACGGAGGCCATGACTTTACCCACGGCACGATGCTGTCCGAAGACATGATCATCCCCTGGATCGCCTTTGGGCCCGGCGTTCGCGAGGGTTACGAGATTCCCGATCAGGTCGTGATCTACGACACCGCCTCCACCGTCCTCTCTTTCTTGGGGATCCCCATCCCGGCCCATTGGGAGGGCCGCCCCCTCCAATCCATCTTCCGTTGAAAGGGGGCCAGCGAGGAAGAAACTCCGGAGGAAGGCGGAAAGCGGCTTGCGTGTGGCCGATAAGAAAGAGCAGCACCAACGGCCCCTCGCTCCGCGCCTCCCGCGGCGACCCTGAGTGGCGGCTTACGCCCCGGGTCCCTCCGTGTTCACGATCCGTGCAGACGGGAAGCCCACGGATCGTGCCTCGGTTTCCCGGGTCGTCGCCAGCCGAGGGGCCCCGCCGCTCCCGGCAATGTCGCTCGGGACCTACAGGTGCTGCCGAAGAAAGCAAGACGGGTGTCTTCGGGGGGGCGAGGAGGAGCTGGACCTGGACCCGGCGGAACCTGGTTTGCGGCTCCGAAGGCATTCGGAGAGCAAAGCGCAGGTGCGAGTAATATCGCGTTGACTGCGGACCGATCACCGATCACAGAAAGAACCTCTCGGTTTTGACGGTCGTCGGACTTCGGCGAGCCCTTCGACGCGCTCAGGGCGGTGAGCCAGGTCGAACCACTCAGTCGAGCCGTCATCCGTCATCGGTCAGCGGATCGGGAGCGAAGGGCCGAGGGTGCTGTTGCACCAGAATCAGGAACCCGTGGAATTTTCCGCCGACGAAAGATGCCCTCCCAAGCCGGTGAGGCCGCCGATGCCCGATCCGCGCGGATTTGACGGGACGCGGGTGGATGTGGTATAAAGGATATCCGTCGAAGGAGGCCAGAATGGGTCACAAGATTCGCATCAAGGCAGGGGATCTCACCGCTGAGGCGGTCCTCAACAACAGCCCCACCGCCAAGGCGCTCTGGGGGGCCCTGCCGATCACCGGCAA
>JAKEGQ010000043.1 GCA_022615475.1 Candidatus Methylomirabilota bacterium
AAGCGCCGATTCGTCTCCTCAGGGGTCCCATGGCCGGCGAACATCCGCATGGTCCAGAGCCTGCCCCGGTACATGGTCGGGTAGACACCCCGCGTAAAGGGGGGGAGGCCCGGAAAGCCGAGGTCCCGGGTGTAGTCGAAGTCGGCCAGATCGGCGGGCGTATAGAGCCTGCGGATGGGGTGACCCGAGACGGTCCTGAAGTCCCTTGCCCGCTCGGGCGATCTCTTCAGGGCAGGACCCAGGGTCTCAGCCTCCCACGCCTTAGCCGCTTTCTTTATCTTCTCTATCTCGTTCCGGTCATCGGTCATCGATCGTCAGCCTGCGGTGAGCCTGTCGAACTGTCCCCGGTCAACGGTCATCGGTGAACGGTTGTTGCTGCTCCGTCCGGAATCGGGTCCGCAAAAAGTTCCGGATGCACGAGATGGGCCAAGATCTCGGTTCCGTCCACCAGGCGCGGTCCCGATCGGCTGAAGTAGGCGTGACCGTTCACGGCAAAGACCTTGCCCCGCCTCACCGCCGGCAGGCCCTCCCAGCCCGGGCGATTGGTCAAAAGGTGGATCTCGTTCAGAGTCCGATCTGTGGAAAAGCCGCAGGGCATGAGGATCAGGATCTCGGGCGCACAGGAGAGGACCTGCTCCCACTCTACCCGTTCCGACGGCTTCCCCGCCTTTCCGAGTAATGCTTTGCCGCCCGCCAGGGCCACCATCTCGGGGACCCAATGGCCCGAGGCCATGATCGGGTCGAGCCACTCCAGACACGCCACGGGTGGCCGAATCTTGGCCTCCGCTGCCCGCTTCTCGACGCGATCGATCCGTTCGGTGAGCGAGGCGACAGCCTGCGCTGCATCGCGGAGCCGTCCCGTCGCCTCCCCGACCCGCTCGACATCCTTGAGCACATCCCCGAGGCGCTGCGGGTTCAGGGAAAGGACCTCAGGTTTTCGCGGAAGGTGTGTCACCGCCTCCAGGACATCCTGGTAGGGGGCGGCACAGACATCGCAGAGCTCCTGGGTGAGAATCAGGTCGGGATCGGCCGCCTGGAGCGCCTCAAGATCGATTCGATAGATCCCCTCCCCGCGCTGGAGGAACGCCCTGACACTGCCGTCGATCTCCTGACTGCTCAGCACGGAGGTCTCGAAGGCCGGGGCGATGATCTTGCGCTTGCCGAGCGCCGCCCGGGGGTAATCACACTCGTGACTCACTCCGGTGAGGTCATCCCCCAGCCCCAGCAGATAGACGATCTCTGTCGCGCTTGGCAACAGGGACACAATCCGCATTGCGACCTCCGGTCGCCGTTCATGGTTCAGGGTTGATGGTTCGTAGTGCGGGGTTCATGGTTCAGGGTTCAGCGTCGTCGACCATGAACTATGAACCATGCACCATGAACTGGTTACAACGCACGGACCACCAGCTCCGCCAGGTCTAACGCCTTGACCGCGAGGCTCTTCCCGCGCACGGTGATGCCGTCGGTCATCATCGTCAGGCAGAATGGGCAGGCGGTGGCCACGACCGCCGCCCCCGTCTGCAAGAGCTCGTCCGTTCGCTCGAGATTCACCCGCTTGCCGATCCGCTCCTCGATCCACATCAGTCCGCCCCCGGCGCCGCAGCAGAACCCCTTCTCGCGACATCGGGGCATCTCCACCTGCTTGAGCCCCCCGAGGTGACCGATCACCGACCGCGGGTCATCGTAGATGCCGTTATGGCGGCCCAAGTAGCACGGGTCGTGAAAGGCCACCGTCCCGCTGAATCGCTTTCGCAGGCCCAGGTGCCCCTCCCGCAGCAGGTGCGCGATGAACTGGCTGTGGTGGACCACGTCGAACTCCCCACCGAACTGGCCATACTCGTTCTTCATCGTATTGAAGCAGTGCGGGCAGGTGGTCAGGATCTTCTTCACCCGGTAGCGATTCAGCGTCGCGATATTCTCCTGGGCGAGGAGTTGGAAGAGATACTCGTTGCCGATCCGCCGGGCCGGATCTCCGGTGCATCGCTCTTCATTGCCCAGGATCGCAAACTCCACCTCCGCCGCCTCCAGCACCTGCGCCATCGCCCGGGTCACCTGCTGTCCTCGCTCGTCAAAGGCGCCTGCACAGCCCACCCAGAAAAGTAGCTCGACCTCCTTAAGCTTTGCCGCCTCGGGAATCCGGAGCCCCTTGGTCCAGTCGGTCCGTCCGGCGCTCACCCCTTTGTAGGGATGCCCGCGCGTCTCGAGACTCCTGAGGGTCTCCTGCATCTGGTCCGGAAAGGTCGCCTGTTCCATCACCAGGTGCCGGCGCATCTCCAGGATCTTGGGGATCGGCTCGATCAGGACCGGACAGGCTTCATGGCACGCCCCACACGTCGTACAGGCCCACAGCGCCTCTTCGGAGATCACCTCGCCCACCATGCGCCGTGTCTCCTCGCCCCGGTGCACCTTGATCAGGTGATCCCGGAGATCGAGGATGATGCCCTTGGGGGTCAGCGGCTTGCCCGTGGTCCAGGCGGGGCAGGCAGCCTGGCACCGCCCGCACTCGGTGCAGGCATAGAGATCCAAGAGCGCCTTCCACGAGAAATCCCGAATCGAAGAGGCCCCGAGCTTCTCTGTCTCGACCGCCAAGGGGCTTGCGACTCCCGAGGGCTCGAGGGTTCGCAGGAAGATGTTGGCGGGGGCCGTGAGGAGGTGGAGCACGCCGGTATAGGGAATCGCGGCGATGAAGCCGAACGACAGGGCGGCATGCACCCACCAGAGGACCCGGTGAAAGGCCCGCGTATACTCGACACCCACGCCCCGAAACAGCAGCGTGGTCACCCATCCTCCGGGTGACCACGGTCCCCAGGGGTCGGCCGTCGCAATAATCCGGAGCCCCTCGACGAGAAATCCGGTGACCAGGATGGCGAGGAACAGCAGGAGGAGCCAACCGAAGCCGTCAGCCTGGCGGGGCTCCACCAAGCGGGCCGGAGGCCGGAAGAAGCGCCGGAGGACCGCCATCACCGTCCCCAAGAGCGCCGCGATGCCGAAGAGGTCCACGGTGAGTGACATGAAGTAGAGGTAGAAGGGACCTTGGAGGACGGGAAGGCCAAAATAGTCTTGAAATGCAACGAGCGTGGTGGCGATGAAGAGGACGAGGAATCCCCAGGAGAGGCTGAGATGCATCAGCCCGGAATACCGCTCTGTGGCGATCCGGCCTTGCAGGACGGCCTGCGACACAAAGGCCTTCAGGCGCTCCTTCAGCGGGCCAAGCCGTACCCCCTTCTTTCCCAGCAGGAGAGCCCCAAAGCCTCTATAGCACCCGAAAAGGAAGAGTGCCAGAAAGGGGAGAAACAGCAGATAGAGGAGGAGATGCTCAGGGATGTTCCAATAGATCTCGCGCGAGGCGATGTGCTCCATGCCTCAACTCCCCATGAGCTCCCGGCACTTCGCAATCAAGGGGGGGAGAATGGTCTTGTAATCGCCCACGATCCCCAGGTGAGCCACCTTGAAAATGGGGGCCTCCGGATCGGCGTTGATAGCCACAATGGTCTTGGCGCCGCTGATCCCCGCGACGTGTTGGGTCGCACCCGAGATGCCCACGGCGATATAGACATCCGGGCTGACGGTCTTGCCGGTCTGGCCGACCTGCATCGATGAGGGAACCCACCCGGCATCGGTCGCAGCCCGGGACGCCCCCACCGCCCCCTTGAGGACGCGGGCTAACTCTACCAGGAGGGTAAAGCCCTCGGGGCCTCCGAGTCCACGGCCACCGGAGATCACCGCTCGCGCATCCTCGAGCTTGACCCCGGTCGTCTCCTCCTGGACCCGCTCCACCATCCGGATGCGGGCCTGAGCCGGATTCAATGAGACCTCGACCGGGACCTCCGTGCCTTGCCCCTGGCCCGACGGTCCAGCGGGATCGAAGGTTCGCGGTTTCACGGTGACTACGACGGGAAAGCGCTTCGGAACGATGACGGCCGCCGCCTTGCCCCCGTACGCGGGGCGCGTGAAGCGCGGGATCTTTTTGGAGCCCTCGACGTCGATCTCGATCACGTCCGTGACGACGCCTGCCTTGAGGCGAAAGGCAAGACGAGCGGAGAGGTCCCGGCCCAGGGAGTCTCCGGGCAAGAGGAGAACCCGGGGACCCGCGGTCTCTGCGATCCGCTGGAGCGCCAGCAGGTACAGATCCGCCTGATATTCCTTCAGGAGCGGATCATTGGCCCGGTAGACAACTTCGACCCCGTAACGGTAGAGCGACGCCGCATCCCCCGACCCCAGGAGTCCGACCGAGACACCTTCCTGAAGCCCACCAGCAAGTCTCTTCGCGCCGGTCAAAAGCTCCAGGGTCGAGCGGGATGGGACCCCGTTCTCGACTCTGCCGAGGACGAAGATACCGGGCATGGCTAGATGGCCTTCCGCTCGCGGAGTTTCGTGATCAGGGTCGCGACCTGCTGCGACGGCTCGCCGTCCAGCAGCTCACAGCGGGACTCTCGACTCGGAAGTGTAAGCTGCTCCACCTCTGTGCGAATGGCCGCCTCACCCATCCCGCCGGTCTCCACGCCCAGGTCGGCGACTGACCACGTCGGGATCGATCGCCGGGAGGCGGTCATGATGTCCTTGACCTTCGGATACCTAGGCACATTCGACTCGTGACTGAGGATCGTGAGCAATAGCGGTGGCGCGCCCTCCCAGATCTCGTAGCCCTCCTCCACCACGCGCCGCATGCGGAGCCGGCCGTCCTGCGCGTCCACCTGGGCCACAAAGGAGACGCATGCGATCTTGAGCGCCTCGGCCAGGATGGGACCCACGGTCCTGTCAGCCCAGTCCCCGGACTCACAGCCGCACAGGACCAGATCCGGGGTGCCGAGCTTCTGTATCCCGCGGGCCAAGGCGGCGGCGAGGCCAAAGGCATCCGATCCGTCGAGGGCGGGATCGCTGATCAGGGCGGCCTCGTCCGCTCCCATGGCGAGCCCTTTGCGAAGCGCGCTGATCGCCGACGGCTCCCCTGCACTCAGCACCGCTACCGTGCCACCCGTCTTCTCCCTGAGCTTGAGGGCGACCTCCAGGGCATTTTCGTCATACGGGCTGATGACGAGGGGGTGGCCATTCGGCCGTTGCCGTTTGAACGCAGGATCGATCTTGAACTGACTGGCGGCAAGCTCCGGGTCGATGATCTGTTTGACACAGACGACGATGCGCATCACGTCCCCGATTCTTCCAGAGGCTATCCCAGGAGATGTCCGGCGATGACCAGCCGTTGGATCTCTGAAGTCCCCTCGTAGATCTCGGTCACCTTCGCATCCCGGAAGTGGCGCTGGACTGGATAGTCGGTGATATACCCGTATCCCCCGTAGATCTGGATGGCCTTGGTCGACACCCACATGGCGACCTCCGACGCAGAGAGCTTGGCCATGGAACCCTCCTTGGCGCACGGGGCCCCGCAATCCCTGAGGGAGGCGGCCCGGTAGGTGAGGAGGCGGGCGGCATCGACGCGGGTCGCCATATCCGCGAGGAGGAACTGGATGGCCTGGAAGGCAGCGATGGGTCTTCCGAACTGGACGCGGCCCTGGGCGTAGCGGAGAGAAGCCTCCAGGGCCGCCCGGGCGATTCCCACCGCCTGCGCGGCGATCCCGATTCGCCCTCCGTCGAGGGAGACCATGGCGATCCTGAAGCCCTCGCCGATGTCTCCCAGGAGGTTTGCATGGGGGATCCGGCAATCCTCGAAGAGGAACTGACACGTGCTGGTACCCCGGATCCCCAGCTTGTCCTCCTCCTTGAGCACCTGAAATCCCGGCGTCCCCTTCTCGACGACAAAGGCAGAGATCCCCTTGTGCTTGAGCCGGCGGTCGACCGTGGCGAACACGATGGCGACATCCGCCTCTTTCCCGTTCGTAATGAAATTCTTGACCCCGTTCAGGACGAAGTGATCGCCATCCGCCAGCGCGGTGGCGCGCAGATTGCCCGCATCGGATCCGGCGTCGGGCTCGCTCAGGCAGAAGCAGCCCAACTTCTCCCCACGGGCGAGAGGGATCAGGAAACGTCGCTTCTGCTCCTCATTGCCGAAGGTGTATATGAGGTCACACACCATGGAGTTATTGATCGACATGATGACGCCTGTCGAGGCGCAGGCGCGGCTGATCTCCTCGATGGCGATGACGTAGCAGATGGTATCCGCGCCCGCTCCGCCATACTCCTCCGGGATGACAACCCCCATGAGGCCAAGCTCTCCCATCATCCTGATCGTCTGGGCCGGAAAGCACGCCTCTGTATCGACGGCGGGGGCCCTGGGCGCCACCTCTTTCTCGGCAAACTCCCGGACCATGTCCTGGAATGCCTGTTGTCGCGGGCTCAACCCGAAATCCATGCCTCTCCCCGCCTATTTTCCTTTGAAGCGGGGCTCCCGCTTCTCGAGGAAGGCGCTCACCCCTTCTGTCTTGTCCTCGGTGCCAAAGCACAACGCACAGGCCTTAGCCTCGAGCGCCAGTGCCCGCTTGAGATCGAGGTCCGCCCCCTCGGTGATAACCCTCTTGGCCGACTCGATTGCCACCGCCCCCTTGCGGGCGATTCTTTCGGCGAGGTTCCTCGTCCCGGCCATGAGCTCTGGGGCGGGGAATACCCTGTTCACCAGCCCGATCCGGTACGCCTCCTGCGCGTCGATCATCTCGCCGGTATAAATCAATTCCTTCGCCCGCGCACCTCCGACACGACGGGGGAGGCGCTGGGTCCCACCCGCCCCCGGGATGATCCCCAGATTCACCTCCGGCAGGCCGAATTTGGCCGTCTCGGCAGCATAGATCATATCGCAGGATAAGGCCAGCTCACACCCTGCCCCGAGCGCATACCCGTTCACGGCCGCCAGGACCGGTTTCTTCAGCCGTTCGATCCGGTTCATCACGGCCTGGACCTCCTCAAGAAAGCCCAGGGCCTCGGCCGCACCCATCTCCTTGAAGGCAGCGATATCTGCTCCGGCGGCGAAGGCCTTTTCGCCGGCACCGGTGACAATCAGGGCACGGATGGCGGGATCATCTTCGGCCCGGGTCGCGGCCTGCAAGAGCTCCCGAAGGAGCGCTAGGCTTAGTGCGTTCATGACCTTCGGGCGGTTCAAGGTGATGGTGGCGATCCCGGAAGCCGCCTCGTAGATGAGGTACTCGTAGGCCACGTCGCTAGCCCTTCTCGTAGGTGAAAAACCCCCGGCCGCTCTTTCGCCCCAGATACCCTGCGTCCACCATCTGGACGAGCAGAGGGCAGGGACGGTACTTGGGATCGCCGAGCCCCTCGTACAGCGTCCGCATGACGGCCAGGCAGACATCGAGGCCGATCAGATCGCCGAGCGCCAGGGGGCCCATGGGATGGTTGGCCCCCAGCTTCATCACGGTGTCGATGGCCTCCGCCGTTCCGACCCCCTCCATGAGAAGATAGCACGCTTCGTTGACCATGGATGCCAGGATGCGGCTGGAGATGAATCCGGGACTGTCGCGGACCTCGACCGGCGTCTTCCCGAGTCGCTCTGCCAGCCGGACCGTCGCCGTGACCGTCTCGTCAGCGGTGGCGAGCCCGCGGATCACTTCGACCAGCGACATCAGCGGGACCGGGTTGAAGAAGTGCATACCGATGACCTGGGATGGCCGGGAGGTCGTCGACGCGATTTTTGTAATGGGGAGTGAAGAGGTGTTGGTGGCCAGGATGACTTCGGGTCTCGCGATCCGGTCCAGCTCCTGAAACAGCGTCCGCTTGACGGCCAGGTCCTCGACGACCGCCTCGATCACGAAATCGGCCGCGGAGAGATCCGAAGGGGTGATCGTGAGGACGAGTCCCTTGAGCATCTCTGCCTTTTCGTCCTCGCTGAACTTTCTCTTTCTCACCCCCTTGGCAAGACCTGCCGCGATGCGCTCTCGGGCCCGCTTCAGAATCGCCTCTTCCAGGTCGTGTAGGAAAACCTGCATTCCGGACTGCAAGGCCACCTGGGCGATGCCGTGACCCATGGTCCCCGCCCCGACCACGCCGATGACCTTAATGTCCGTCCTCAGCGTCGCTTCGCCCGTCATTGTTCATCCATTACTTGAATGAGGGAACCTTCGGTTCGACGGGAGGGCTCTTTGACGCTTGAGTGATTCATGATCCCCCAAGGACCAGATCCGGGACCGCAAAAGAGATGCGCTGATAGAACAGATAATAATAGAGGATAGGCAGGGAGATTGATCGAGCGCTCATTCGATCGCCCTAGCACCAAAGATGCGGGAAGGGAAGCGCCTATGTCAAGAGTTTTTCTCCCACCATTCCTCCGGGGTGGTTCTCTCTCCAGCGCCCTTCTTCCCCTCCTTCTCTCCATCCTTACGCGCCCGTCTGGGCTGCGGCCGCTTGACGCCACGACGCTCCTCGCGTTCGTACCACGCCTTCGGGTTGTGTCCCTTTCGCTGCACCGTGTCTCACCCCCCTTCTTTCTGGTTCACGCCTCGCAACCGCTCTGCAAAACCCAGACCAAGCCGCTACCATCTCAAAAGAAAAGGCCAAGTGTCCGAATCTCAGCCTGACACTTGGCCTGCATATCCGCTGGGATGAATCGACCTATTTCCCTCCGGCGATGGCAGGAACGATGGAAACCCGGTCTCCGGGTTTCAGTGGGGTTGCTGTGCCCTGGAGGAATCGGATATCCTCTTCGTTCACATAGACATTAATGAAGCGCCGGATGTCCTTCCCCTCGCAGAGCCGTTCTTTCAACCCTGTGTAACGCCCCTCCAGGTTGTCGATCAGCTCCCGGATCGAGCTCCCTTCTGCTTGAACCTCGGCCTGTCCGTTGGTCAGGGTCCGGAGGGGTGTCGGAATCCGGACGAGGACGCTCATGCTTTGATCCCTCCCCTATCCACGATGGGTGCTCACAGCCCTGGAACCGACAACGACCCCGAGATCCGGTCGTTCGGCGATCACCGCGTCGAATGATTTGAGAGTCGGCTTGATGGAAAGAGGTGGCTTGAGGACGCCCCCCACCACCTCCTGCGTCTTGAGCCCGTTTCCGGTGATCGAGAGCACGATGCTCTCGTCGCGGGGGATGACCCCGTCCTCCAGAAGCCGCTTGGCCGCGGCAACGGTGACCCCACCGGCGGTTTCGGTGAAGATTCCCTCGGTCGCGGCCAACAGGGTCATCCCATCAATAATCTCTGCGTCGCTCGCGTCAGCGGCGTACCCCCGACTCTCCTCGACGGCCTTGTACGCATAGTATCCGTCCGCCGGGTTGCCGATGGCCAATGACTTGCAAATCGTGTTGGGGCGGACCGGGCGGATGGTCTCGGACCGGTTGCGAATGGCCGTCACGATCGGACTACTTCCCGCCGCCTGGGCCACATGCATCCGGGTTGCACAGTCCGCGATCAATCCCAGCCCGTGAAACTCCTTGAGCCCCTTCCAGATCTTCGTGACGAGCGACCCGCCGGCCGCGGGAACCACGATATGTCGCGGCGTGCGCCAGCCCAGCTGCTCGACGATCTCGTAGCCGAAACTCTTGGACCCCTCCGCGTAGTACGGCCGGATATTGATATTCACAAAGGCCCAGCCGTACTTGTCGGCCACCTCGCTGCAGAGGCGGTTGACCTCGTCGTAGTTTCCGTCCACGGCCACCAGCACCGGGTCGTAGATCAGGGTGCCGACGATCTTTCCCTGCTCCAGGTCGGCCGGGATGAAGACGAAGCTCTTGAGTCTCGCCTCGGCCGCATGGGCGGCGACGGCATTGGCCAGGTTTCCCGTCGAGGCGCAGGCAACCACGGTGAAGCCGAATTCCATCGCCTTGGTCACCGCGACCGCCACCACCCGATCCTTGAAGGAAAGGGTGGGATGGCAGACCGCATCGTTCTTGATGTACACCTCTTTGGCCCCCAAGGCGTCGCCGAGGTTCCTCGCGCGGATCAGGGGGGTCATGCCGCAGTGCCCCCCCACCGGCTGCTCCTCGTCGACGGGGAGGAGGTCGCGATACCGCCACATGCTCGGCGGGCCGGCCTCGATCCGCTTGCGCGTGAGGGTCTTCTTCAGGGTCGCGTAATCGTACTCGACTTCGAGCGGCCCAAAGCAGAACTCACAGACATGCAGCGGCTCGGCCGGATAGGGGCGGCCGCACTCGCGGCACTTCAGCCCTTTGATCTTTGCCATCGAACCCTCCTGATCGCGCTTACCCCTGCACTTCCTTCACCGTGATCCCGAGACCGGTGAGATAGTTCAATCCCTTCTTGAGGTCCTCTTCCTTGCCGGAAAAATCGACGAGCACCTCGCCGGTCGTCTCGGTCACCCGGGCCTTTCGAATGTTTGGGACCAGCTTGAAGTCCTTCGCCACCCGGTACAGCACCGGTTCTTTGATGAGTTTCGTGGGGTACGTCAACGACCACCGTCGCGTCGCCATCGTCGTTCACTCCAAAAAAAAGCCCCTTCTCCGTATGAGAAGGGGGTGCATGGCCTCTGCGCATCCGCCTTCTCATCTCTCACCCCGACGCGCTGGATCGGAGTGCTGGAGTTGGCACGTCTTCCCGCCGACCTTGTCGGCGGGACCGTTGCCGCGGCTTCTTCGGGCCAGTCCCTCAGCCGCTCTCGATGAGAAGTGACACTCTATTCAATTGTTGGCTATAAGACCAAACGTCTCCGAGGCTGTCAAGCAAAAAAGTTAGTGGACTACGTCCTGCTCGATGGGACCGACGATCACCCCCTGCTCCTCGAGCCACCGGATCCCCTTTTCGAGCTGCTCGGCATCCCCTTCCAGCTCGGCCATCAGCCAGCCCATCCCTTCGGTGTAGTCAGCCCGGCGAATGTTGAAGACGAGGTCGAACCGCTCGCACGTCTGCCACAAGAGCGGCTCGTCCTTGAGCTTCCCAGGAAAACTCAAATGGACCCTTCTCTTCGCCACCTTTCCCTCCAGCATTATATATAAGGTGGCGCTATTGTATCCCAACCCCTCCCCTCCCCGCAACCCCGGCCCCTTTTGGGCGGGGTTCAGGCTTACGCCGTCGACGGGTGCTTCAGTGAGGCCACCACTACCCGGCGTGCGCCCGCTCAATTGAGGCAAGTCTGACATGCAGACCGCGCACTGGCGGGCCCGTCAGGCACCTGTTCTCTCAACCCTTGACTCTTCTCTCTCAATGATCTATGATCGAATTGATTAATCAAAATCATGTATAGGAGGGTGGATCAATGGCGAAACGCACCATCCCTACAGCGATCCCAGCTTACATTGCCAGAACCCAGCTCGGGTCACTCCTCAGGCAGGTCACGCAGAAGCGCACACGGTTTCTCATTACGAGGAAGGGCAAGCCGACCGCCGTGCTTCTCAGTGCGACGGACTTCGACGACATCCTCGAAGAGCTCGACCCCGAGCTCCAGAAGAGCCTCAAGATCGCCGCCAAGGACCTCCGTGCGGGCAAAGGCATCACCCTTGAGCAGTATCTGAAGGAGCGTCTTGCTGGGCGCCGCGCTGGCTAACGCATGGCAGCCAGCTTTACCCTCATCCTTTCGCCAGCCTTTCGGAGGGACCTCGAACACCTGCCCCCCCGAGCCCATCGCGAGGTACTCGACGCCCTCCAGCTTTTGAAGACGACACCCAAGGGGCCCCACCCCAAGATCAAGAAGCTCAAGGGCAAGGGGACCGGCCAGTGGCGCTTAGAGGTGTGGCCATACCGGGTCCGTTACGACGTCGTCGGCCACGCGGTTCATCTGTACCGGGTCCGGCACCGGAGAGAGATCTATGGCAAGTGAGGGGCGGAGTGGGTCAAAGCCCAAGGGCGACACACTTGAGATTATCGAGCGTGCGTGGGATCGGTGGTATGCGCTGGAATGGCATGTCGAGCGTGGTCGGACAATTGAGCGTCGAACCACCGGTGAACCGCTTCGATCAAGGCTGGATCGTCCGTCGCGTAGTTAATCTGTCCGCCATTACTCAGTTCCTTATACTCAACCTTAATCTCGCCCGGCTTGGCCTTTCTTAATTCCGCTAAACCGGGCATATCCTCGCCATGAACCCTCGTGGGATCGGAGAAATCACCTTGTGCGAACTCGCGGGAAATCTTCGACAGGTGTGTTTGTATCAGCGTGACTTGCTCGGTGTCGGAGATTCCTTTAACGATGACCTGTTGCAAGCCGCCTTTTTCTGTTTTCGTAAAAATGTGCGCGGTCTGCTCCAGGCTGAAAGGCATGACCTGTGCTCCGCGCCGTGCAACTTCGTCAAGCTTTTCTTCACTCGCTTTTTCTGCAGCCAAGACCGACAACGCGCTAAGCAACATGGCCAGCATGGATAGCGTCATAAGCCACAAGAGCGGCTCGTCCTTGAGCTTCCCAGGAAAACTTAAGTGGACCCTCCTCTTCGCCACCCCCGCCTCCAGCTTATATATTTATTAAGGTGTCTATTCTATCCCAACCCCTCCCCTCCCCGCAACATGGTCCCGGTTCCTGGTCCGAGTTCGGTTACCGACCGGATCGATGAGGGGAGACGCGCTCTCTAGGCGCTGCACCCACTTGCCGA
>JAKEGQ010000044.1 GCA_022615475.1 Candidatus Methylomirabilota bacterium
AAGGCCGAGGCCTATCTCAAGCAGACGGGGATCGGCGACACCAGCTACTTTGGGCCCGAGCTCGAGTTTTTCATCTTCGACGACATCCGGTTCGACCAGAGCTACAACCACGGGTCCTACCATATCGACTCCGAGGAGGGTTTTTGGAACTCCGGCAAGGAGGGGACGCCGGAGCGGCCAAACCTGGGCTACAAGCCCCGCTTCAAGCAGGGGTACTTCCCGGTGCCCCCCATGGACAAGCAGCAGGACATCCGGAGTGAGATGGTATTGGCCCTCGAAAGCGTGGGGGTGAAGTGCGAGGTCCACCACCACGAGGTGGGGACCGCCGGGCAGGCAGAGATCGACATGCGCTTCAACACCCTGACCCGGATGGGGGATAACGTCATGTGGTACAAGTACTGTACCAAGAACGTGGCAAAGAAGTGGGGCAAGACGGTAACCTTCATGCCCAAGCCGATCTTCATGGACAACGGCTCGGGGATGCACGTCCACCAGAGCCTCTGGAAGAAGGGCAAGAACCTCTTCTTTGAACTCGGAGGCTACGGCGATATCTCCAAGACGGCCCTCCACTATATTGGGGGCCTCCTCAAGCACGCGGAGGCCTTGTGTGCCTTGATCGCCCCGACCACCAACAGTTACCGACGGCTGGTGCCCGGCTACGAGGCGCCGATTAATCTCGTCTACAGCCAGCGGAACCGGAGTGCGTGCGCCCGGATCCCCGTCTATAGCCGAAGCGAGAAGGCCAAGCGGGTCGAGTTCCGGACGCCGGATCCCTCCTGTAACCCGTACCTCTGCTTTGCCGCGATGCTGATGGCGGGCCTGGACGGGATCCAGAACAAGATCGACCCGGGGAAGCCGATTGATAAAGACCTGTACGAGCTGGAGCCGGAGGAGGCAGCGAAGGTCAAGCAGCTCCCGGGAAGCTTGGATCGGGTTCTGGACGCTTTGGAGGAGAATCATAAGTTCCTCTTGAAGGGGGACGTCTTCACCCCGGACCTGATCGCGACCTGGATTGACTACAAGCGAAAGAACGAGGTTGATGCCATCCGGCTGCGGCCCCATCCCTGGGAGTTCGCGCTGTACTTTGACATCTAAATGGA
This sequence comes from Candidatus Methylomirabilota bacterium, assembly GCA_022615475.1. GTDB lineage: Bacteria > Methylomirabilota > Methylomirabilia > Methylomirabilales > CSP1-5 > CSP1-5. Next base: position 1,101 of record JAKEGQ010000044.1, read on the forward strand.
GGCCAGCCACGTTCGGGACCGAACCGCAGCCGCGTGAGAAACAGACGCGAAGGCCAATGGGATCACGGCGGGTCCTCATCGTTGACGACAGTAGATCGGCCCGGGTCCTCCTACGGGATGCCCTCGGCGGCCTGGACTGCTCCGTGGTGTGTGAAGCCGCAGGGGCTCAGGAGGGATTGGATCTGACCCGATCCATCCAGCCAGACTTGATCTTCATGGCAGTGGGGCTGCCGGGAGCGGACGGCATCACCGCTGCCAGGCAGATCATGGAGGAGATGCCTACTCCCATCGTCATCCTCACCAGCCACCGGGACTCGCAGACGATCCGGCGGGCCACCGAGGCAGGGGTGATGGCCTATCTCATCAAGCCAGTCCGGGAAGAGGTGCTGCGGCCGGCCATCGAGTTGGCCATCGGGCGGTTTCGAGAATTCATAACCCTCCGCAAGGAGAATGCGAACCTCAAGAGGGCGCTCGAGGAGCGGAAGGTGATCGAGCGCGCCAAGGGGATCCTGATGGAGCGGGAAGGGCTGCCGGAAGGTGAGGCGTTCACCCGCATCCGCAAGGCCAGCATGAAGAGTCGCAGGCCCATGGTCGAGATCGCTAGAGCGCTCCTCACCGCCGAGGAGGTGTCGAGGGGAACGACGGACGAACCAGGACGTGGCCGCGCTTCCTGAACGCGGTGATAACCACGGGAAAGCGTCCTGGGAAGGCTGACACGGATTCCCGGGCGCGGTCAGGGAGGGACGTATGGACCGCATCCAGCCAGCTCACCAGCCGACATCGATAGCCTGCACGACCTGTGAGACGCGATTCTGCGTCCTGTGCATGTCATTCTGTCCCCTCTGCGGAGCAGAAACACCGGACGCGCACAATCCCGGAATAGGAGGGAACGGGGTCTCTGCGGATGCCTATCGTGTAGGCATGCCCGATCGGAAATGAGGAAGCATTGAGCAGAACGGAGAGATCGCTGGGCGACGGGACCCGAGACCGGAATCCGCGCAAGGCGTTGAGATTTCAACACTTCAAGCTGCCGGGTCTCATGTAGTCGCCCTTGGCACAATTCCTGAATCACGTTGCCCCGGGATCTCCGGCGTAATGTGACGACCGGAGGAGAGGCAAGGACGCCTCACGAGAGGTGAGGCGTCCTTTCTTTTTTCGACGAAGGGAGGTGGAGCCCGTGAAAAAGATCGAATTCATCATCCGACCGCACAAACTCGACGATGTGAAAGACGCACTGACCAAGATGGGGATTCAGGGGATGACCGTGACGGAGGTCCGGGGATTCGGACGACAGCGCGGCCGGACAGAGCTGTACCGGGGGAGCGAGTATACCATCAGCTTCCTCCCGAAGGTCAAGATTGAGGTTCTCCTGTCAGACAAGATGGCGGACGAGGCGATCAAGGTGGCCATGGAGGCGGCCCGCACCGGAAAGATCGGCGATGGCAAGATCGCCGTGTACGACTTGAAGGAGGTGCTCCGCATCCGCACCGGGGAGGCCGGTGAGGCTGCCCTGTAGCAGTCTGTGAGGCCCCTCGGCCTCCGGCGAAGCGCCGCGGGACCGAGGCGTCGACCTGATCAGACACAAGAGAGGAGGAGATCAAATGCGCAGGCGACTTCCAACAATGTGGATGTTGGTCGCTCTTGTCCTGGGAGGGGCATTTCTCCCGGGACTGCTTTGGGCTGGCGAGGCGGCAAAGGCGCCGGAACTAGTCCCCTTCACCCAGGAGCTGGCCGACAAACTGACCGATTCGAAGGTGGCCATGGACACCATGTGGACGCTTCTCACGGCGTTTCTGGTCTTCTTCATGAACCTGGGCTTTGCGATGGTGGAGTCCGGGTTTTGTCGAGCCAAGAACACCGTGGCGGTCCTGGCCAAGAACTTCGTCGTGTTTTGCGCCGCTTCCTTGGCCTTCCTGGTTCTGGGCTTCGGGCTCATGTTTGCCGACGGCAACTCCTTCTTTGGGACTCAGGGGTTGTTCTTCCTGACCGGCCTCGATAACAGCCCGGCCACCGGGGATGCCTATCAAGGGGTGTACGGCGCCCTCAATTGGACGGGGACGCCCCTCTGGGCCAAGTTCTTCTTCCAACTCGTCTTTGCCGGGACCGCCGCCACGATCGTCTCGGGCGCGGTAGCTGAGCGGATCAAGTTCGGTTCCTTCTACATCTTCTCCTTCCTCATGGTCGCGGTCATCTACCCGATCATCGGCCACTGGATCTGGGGGGGAGGATGGCTGGCGAAGCTGGGCATGTTCGACTTCGCCGGCTCAACCGTGGTCCACTCGGTCGGGGGCTGGGCTGCACTGGCCGGAGCCATCATGCTGGGGGCTCGAATCGGGAAGTATGGGAAGGATGGGAAGATCAACCCGATCCCGGGGCACAGCATCACTTCCGCCACCCTCGGGGTCTTCGTCCTCTGGTTCGGCTGGTTCGGGTTCAACCCGGGGAGCACCATGGCCGCGGACTGGAATGCTATCGCGCGGATCGCCACGACAACGAACACGGCCGCAGCGGCTGCGGCAGTCAGCGCCTCCATCGCGGCCTGGCTGCTGCTCAAGAAGCCTGACCTCACCATGATCCTCAACGGCTCCCTGGCAGGTCTCGTGGCCATTACCGCGCCGTGCGCCTTCGTCAGCGTCGCAGACTCGCTGATTATTGGCCTCGGTGCCGGCGTCTTGGTTGTCCTCTCGGTCCTTTTCTTTGACCGAGCCAGAGTGGATGATCCGGTGGGGGCCATCTCGGTCCACCTCATGTGCGGGGTTTTCGGGACCTTGATGCTCGGCCTGCTCGCCCAAGACCAGTTCATGCCCAACACCACCGGCAACGGGCTCCTCTACGGGGGCGGGTGGAAGCTCTTCACCGCCCAACTCATCGGTGTGGCGGCCGTGGGGGTCTTTACCTTTGGCATCAGCCTGCTTTTCTGGGGGATTCTCAAGGCGACGGTCGGACTCCGAGTGAGCCCCGAGGAAGAGCTGGAGGGGCTCGACCTTGGCGAACACGGCATCAGCGCCTACCCCGACTTTCAGACTCCTCTGGTGGAGCACGTTCCGGCGGGTGCAGGCGGGATGGCGCGCCAGAGAGCGATGGCCCCCGCCCGAGAGGGGAGCCGATAGTTGGCATCCGGGACGGAGAGGAAAGTGGGGCGCGAGGACAACCTGTACACATAAGGAGACAGGACATGTCGCGAAAAAAGTGGAGAGGCATGGCTATCCTGGTCAGCAGTCTCGCCTTGGCCGGGTTATTCCTCCACACCGCAGCAGCCCAGGCCGCCGAAGAAGAAAAGGGCCCGAACAAGGGCAATGTCTCGGTCGGCGTGGGGGTCGAGTTCCCCACCGCCTACTTCTTCCGCGGCATCCTCCAGGAGGACGACGGCTTCATCGCCCAACCCTTCTTGGAGACGAACATTAAGGTGTATGAGGGGGACGCGCCACTCAACAGCGTGAGTGCGAAGCTGGGCATCTGGAACAGCTTTCAGTCGGAATCGCCCGGGGTCCCAAGCGATCCAACATCGTGGTACGAGGCCGATCTATACGGTGGACTGACGTTCGGGCTGTTCGACAACTTTCAACTCGGGGTCATCTACACTGCCTACATCAGTCCGAACAATTCGTTCGGGACCGTTCAGGAAATCGCGTTCAAGATCGGTTATGACGATAGCAAACTGCTCGGGCCTTTCGCCTTGTCGCCGAGCATCCTGATCGCCGTCGAGCTCGATGGCCAGGCGGACGCCGGTTTGACCCCCGACGAAGGCGTGTACCTACAGCTCGGCATCCAGCCGGGATTCAAGCTCTTCGAAGACGCGAAATACCCGGTCAGCGTGACATTTCCGATGACCCTGGGCCTGGGTTTCGACGATTACTATGAGTTCAACACGGGCAACAACAGCACCTTCGGCTACTTCGACCTTGGCCTGATCGCGAGCGTGCCGTTGGCCTTTATCCCTGCCGCCTACGGGACGTGGGAGGTCCACGCCGGGGTCCACTTCTTCTTCCTCGGGGACAACCTCGAGACGGTGAATGGTGGCGACAGCTTTCAGGCCGTCGGCACCTTCGGCCTCAGCATGGTGTACTGACACAACCCAGCAATCAGCAGTCAGCTGTTCGCTGTCAGCACGAGATAGGAGGATTCCCTGCTGGCGGCGGACAGCTGATTGCTTTTTATGGGTGCTGACGGCTGATCGCTGACAGCTTGGTGGGTGGCGGGGCCGACGG
>JAKEGQ010000239.1 GCA_022615475.1 Candidatus Methylomirabilota bacterium
CAGCCGATGTCCGTGCTCGATCAAGATCCCGCCGACCATTTTTGACCAGGGATACAGAAACATGTTGTGCCCGAACGTCGTCGGCCAATCGGGGACCGCAAGGCCTGAGCCCGTGCTGGTGACCAGGCCGCCCGCAACCACCAGGATAAACGTTGCCCCCGCAGTGAGCAGCGAGAACCGGTGGATCCATCTGTTGTGATCGGATGCGACCCGAGGATGTTGCGCCATTCGGGTAGTCCTCAATGCCCCGCCGTTACGGGGAGGGCGTGCGGCCTCGTCTGCGGCAGATAGTCTTCCTCCACGCCCGGCACGCTGTACTCGTAGGGGCCGTGGTGCACGATAGGGAGTTGTTCTCCCCAGTTGCCGTGTGGCGGCGGCGAGGGAGCCGCCCACTCGAGGGTATTGGCATGCCAGGGATTCACCTCCGCCTTCTTCCCAGCAAACAGGCTCCAGAAGAAGTTGACGAGGAACAGGATCTGCGAGACGCCGAGGATGAACGCGCTCACACTGATGAACTGATTCATCGGCTGAAAGTGTTGCAGAAACTCATACTGCATGGGGTTCCAAATGCGGCGCATGTGGCCACCGGCCCCAAGGAAGTGCATCGGAAAAAAGGTCAAATTGAAGAAGACGAAGGTGAGGACAAAGTGGATTTTCCCGAGCGTCTCGTTCATCATCCGGCCAAACATTTTGGGAAACCAATAGTAGACGGCCGCGAAGAGGCCGAAGACGATGCCCGCGACGACGTAGTGGAAATGGGCCACGATGAAGTAGGTATCGTGGATGAAGATGTCCACTGGGGTCGACGCCATGAAGACGCCGCTCAGTCCCCCGATCACGAAGATCGCCACAAAGGCCAATGCATTCAGCATGGGCGTGGTCAGCCGAATCGAGCCTCCCCACAGCGTGCCGAGCCAGTTAAAGGTCTTGATGGCCGAGGGCACGGCAATCACCATGGTCGACATCATGAAGGCGGTTCCCAACGCCGGGTTCATCCCACTGAGAAACATGTGATGACCCCACACGATCCAACTGAGGAAGGCGATGCCGATCATGGACATGGCCATGGCGCGGTAGCCGAAGATCGGCTTGCGCGAGAAGGTGGAGAGGACGTCCGAGGTGACCCCCATGGCGGGAAGGACGAGGACGTAAACCTCCGGATGCCCGAAGTACCAGAACAGGTGCTGCCACAGCAGGGGCTCACCCCCACCGGCAGGGAGGAAGAAGTGCGTTCCGAGCATCCGATCGGTCAGGAGCATGGCCAGCGCCGCCGTCAGCACCGGCAGGGCCAGCAAGAGGAGGATCGCGGTGATGAAGAGGGACCAGATCACGAGCGGCAGCCGGAACCAGGTCATGCCCGGGGCCCGCATATTAATGATGGTCGTAATGTAGTTGATCGAGCCCATGAGCGAAGAGGCCCCAATGATAATGAGGCTGATGTTCCAGAGGTTCTGCCCCCAGTCCACCCCGGTGTAGATCGCACTGGCGCTGAGCGGCGCGTACGCGGTCCAGCCGCTGGCCGCGTGTCCCCCGGGGACGAAGAACCCCGACAGCATCACTACGCCCCCCACCGCCCCGCTCCAGAACGAGAGCATGTTCAGGACGGGAAAGGCCATGTCCCGGGCGCCGATCATGAGCGGGATCAGGAAGTTGCCAAAACAACCGATCATGATGGGCATGACCGCAAAGAAGATCATGATCGTGGCGTGCATGGTGAAGAGCGAGTTGTAGGTCTGCGGCGGAATGATCCCCTCAAACATGTACGGTTCCGGCACCCAACGCATTCCGGGCACCGGCGTCTCTGGCCAGCCGAGCTGCCAGCGCATCATCATCGCCAACAGGCCGCCGATCACCAACATGAAGAGGCCGAGGAAGAGGAACTGCCTGCCGATCATCTTATGATCTGTCGAGAAGACGTACGTGCGCAAAAACCCCAGCTCTTCATGGTGGGCGTGTGCCCCATGCACAGCCTGGACCCCTGCAGATTCACTCATTATCCACCACTCCTGTGAGAATCGCCTCGATCACCCCGCGGTTGCACAATCCTTCCCCTCGAGCATCCCTCCCCGCTCTCGGTCACCGGGAAGGCCATTTCTCCTTGACCCACTTGCTGTACTCCTCGGGCGAGTACACGGTCAGGTAGCCGAGCATCCCGGAATGCCCGAACCCGCACAGCTCGGCACAGGGGATCTCATACCTGCCGGTTTTGGTCGCCTGGAACCAGGCCTGGATCACGCGGCCGGGAACGGCGTCCTGTTTCAGTCGAAGCTGCGGAAGGAAAAAGCTGTGAATGACATCCTTCGAGGCCAGGAAGACTTGCACAGGCCGATTGACCGGGACGTGCAGCTCGTTGTCGATCTGCAGATCGTCCGCCGTGTCGAACTTCCCATCCGGCCCGGGATAGACGATCTCCCAGTTGAACTGCTTACCGGTCACGCGGACCTGCAGATCCGTCGGCGGGACCTCTTGCTTGATCCGCCCCCAGAGGGGTTGGCTCATAAAGGCGAGCACGATAAAGATCAGGGCCGTGACGACGGTCCAGGTGATCTCAAGTATGGTATTGCCGTGCAGGTACGTCGCGCGGCGGCCCTCGCGGTGCCGGTACATGATGACAAAGGCGATCATGGCGCCCGCCACGAGGAGGAAGGCCACGCCGGTAATATAATAGATGATGTAAAAGAGGGAGTCGATCTCGCCGCCGTAGGTGGAGACGTTCTCCGGCAACCAGCTCAACATATCCCACATGAGGCTATCTCCGTCGTGCGCGCGATCCTCTGTCTGGGTCCTGAGAGGGGCGTGATTCGACGAGCCATCTGGGCAGACCTCAATACTCCGAAAGGCCGGGCGGAATCATACTGATGAAAGACTCGGATTGTCAAGTCCTATGATCGCCAACGAGACTGGAGACCAAGGGCTTACCTCCCGTCTCCGGTCTCATGTCTACCGTGCCCGCAACAGGAGACCCAAGAGCACCATCACCACCCCGATGCCCAGGCTCCATCGCGTCACCTGCGTCATCCGGGAAAGGATGGCACGCCACTGCTGCTCGCCGAGAATCCCGCCGCCCCCGGCGATCAGCAGGGGGGCGAGCTGTCGGTTCATCGAGATGCGCTGCCAGGTCTGGAGTCCCGCCATCACCAGAAATCCGAGCACCTTGAGTCCCAGGATCTGCCAAAAACCCTGCGAGACCCCAGCCTCCTTTCCCCCACGGAAAACGATGGCCAGGATTCCCGTGACGAGCAGAACCTCCATCGCCCGCGCCATCACGAACTGATAGCGCCTACCCGCGCCGTACGCGATCTGGATCTCTTCCCGAGCGGGGAGTGTGCCGTGGAAAAGGGGGGCGAGGACCGCCAGGAGAAACACCATGCCCCCCACCCACGTGATGGCAGCAAGGACGTGGAGCCAGAGGATCAGAAGATTCAGGCCTGCCCCCACTCCCGACCAGGGGCGCTACTTCTTCAGCTCGAAAGCGACCTTGGCCGTCTCACCGGCCTTCACCGTCACCTGTTGCTTCGTGCTCCCGAGCGTCTCGTGCCAGGCCTCGAGGGTGTACGTCCCCGGTGGGACATTCTCGATCTTGAAGTTGCCTTTGTCGTCGGTCACGGCTATGTACGGATCTTCCGACACCACGATCCACCCGGTCATCCACGGATGGGCGTCGCAGGTGATCTTCACGATCTCGGCCTGCTTGAATTCCACCTCCATCTTCTTTCGAAAGCCGGGCTGGGCCTGGTTCAGGGCCGGGTTCTTCTTCCCATGGCTGTGGAAGTTGTGCAGGATGCCGTCACTGTTCAGGACCGTGAGCTTGCCGGGCGGTGCGGCGAGGACGTGAGGCCGAAAGGTGCAGCCCTGCTGATCGAGGGTCACCCCTTTTCCGTCCCACTTTCCCTTGGCTCCTCCCACCCAGACGACGGCCCACTGGATCCCCTTGCTCGCCTTGTCCACCATGAGGCTCTGATCGTAGATCGGGGCCTTCCCACAGACCTGCGCGTCCTTGGTGGGTGGAATCACCTTGGGGGCAGCGGGATCGCCGGCAAACTTCACCACGCCGGTAATGGTCCCACCGGCGGCACTGTCGGCGGGGACGCTCGCCAGAACCCAAAGCCCGAGACCGATACCTATGAGCAGCACGATGATCAGACTCTTTCGCATGGCACCTCCACTCCTTTTTAGGTTACTGCCGTCCAAGACTTAACAGATACTCCCGCAGGGCCAGAATCTGTTTTTGTTCATTGCCTCCAAGGATGTCGTCCGGCCCGGAGCTCTCATCCAGGAAGAAGCTCGGCATCTGGGTCCCGGGTTGCACCTTTTGCGGGTCCTTGAGCCAGGTCACGATCCAATCGGGCCGGAGACGTTGGCGCGCCAGCGAAAAATCTGGCGCCCACCCTTCCGGAGGCCCCTCCGGTTTCTTGTCGCCTTGCACGTGACAGGTCCCGCAGGAAAAGTACTCCTTCGACGCGAGCCGCCTTCCCGCCTCCACCATCTCTCGCCTGAGCTCATCCACCGGGGGGACGAACTCGAAGGGGACCTTGAGCCCCGCCCGGGCGACGAAGTAACTCGCAAGCCCCCCCACCTCTCTGTCGCCGAGACCGAATGTCGGCATCCGGATCTGCAACCAGGGCCGGATGGGCGTCGGCCGGTGGAGAAACTCGAAGAGCCATCTGGCCCGGACCTTTTCCCCCTCGCTCAAGGTTCCCTCAATTAAGACGAGGGGGGGCGGGGCCTCATTCAAACGCCCCTCGTACCGGACGCGGATATCTCCCCCCCTTCCCTCGATGATGTGGCACCCCACGCAGTTGTAGCTCCGCACCGTGCGCAGCCCTCTGGCCAGCGCCGTCCGCTCCGCGGTCGCCTCTTCACGATACCGCCCGGGAACCTCGGTCGCGGCAAAGCTCTTCAGGAGGACGCGGAGCGTCTTGACCTGGTCATCGGAGAAACCAAAATTCGGCATGCGGAGCTGCTCCCGGTCGGTCGTATAGATCTGGGGATTCTTGAGCTTCCAAAACGTCCAGTCCTCCCAGGTATGGTGGACCTCAACGGCGTCGCCAAAGGAGAGCTGGAGCAGCCGCTTGTGCCCGAAATTGCTCAGATCCGGCGCAATTTGCGTGGCGGTCTCAAAGCCCAGAATCCCGTGACACCCGAAGCAGCCCCTCAGCCCGATCAGCCCACGCCCCTCCTCGATCCGTTCCTTGCTCTTGAGCTCTTCCACGAGGGCCTGGGGCCTCGCCTGTCGCTCCCCCCGAGTCATAAGAAAGGCCGTCAGCGCGCTCGCCTCTTCATCGGTCAGCCGCAGATTCGGCATGGGGGTCTGCGGACGGATGGCCCTGGGGTTTTTCAGCCAGCGGAAGATCCACTGGGGATCTTTGATCTTCGTGGCCACGTTGCTGAGATCCGGGGCGTGGTCCCGGCCAACCAACTTGAACAGGCTTCGGGGCTCTTTCTCCTCATAGACCGCACGCATCGTGTGACAGCCAAGGCAGCCGACCCGCTCAAAGATCTGCTTCCCTCTTTCTGGGGAGGCGCCGGGGTTATACTGACCCGCCACCGGCGGATCCGGCTCTGACATTGCCAGGAGATATGCGGCGATGGCGGTGGCCTGCTCTTGAGACAGGCCGAAGTTGGGCATCCGGGTGTGGGGAAGATAGGACTGGGGATTCTGGATCCACTGGATGAGCCATCCGGGTTCAACCTTGTTGGCAATCCGGATGAGCTCCGGGCCCACCTTGGCTGCCTCCTTGTA
>JAKEGQ010000240.1 GCA_022615475.1 Candidatus Methylomirabilota bacterium
ATACAGAAACAGGATGGCATTCAGGGCCTGGTTCTGGGTGGACGCGCTGACGTGGGAATCACTCGCCAGGCTGGAGAGGAACTGGCCGATCTCTGCCTCACCCATTTCTGCCGGATGACGCTTATTCTGGAAGAAGATGAACCGTATAATCCATCCGACATAGGCTTTCTCGGTTCTGTGGCTATAGTGTCGCGTACGTATGGCCTCGCGCACCTGGTCAAGGAGCTTGGGGTGTGGGGCTGCCGCTTGAAGGATCTCCGAGTCCGCCGGTGGCTCCTGATTGTTTAGAACCTTCACGGGATGAAGCGAAGGATCTACTGCCACCCCCTCTTCGGCAAAGAGGGCCCGCAGCCGGGCGACAGCCCCATCGGTGTAGGGAACCGTCCAAAACTTGTCCTCGCGATGCCAGCGGCGACCGGCGAAGGTCTTGATCTTCGCCACCCGGTCGGAGTCATAGGGAACTACGACGATCAGCCGTCCCCCTTCTCCAGGTTTGATCTGAATCGGGCCCGTCCGTGCCGGCAGCACCCTCTTAGGGCTCGAGGGAATCTCGTCGAGAAGTACTTCGTTTGGCCTGCGGAGCGGCATCTATAGACCTCCGCGTGGGATTCCATGGATAACTGTTGTTATCTATAGCTTGTCAAGTGGAAAGTTCGGCGGCGAGTTTCCTGGGGCCCTCGCACCGAAAGCGCCAAGGGGTCAAAATTTGCAGATCCGCGGCGTTTCCAAATTGGCGGGGTATCTGGTAGATTGGGGGCGGGGCGGACCGACCCGACAGGCGCTTGGGGGGAATGGCGATGAAGAGCCATGCATCTGAGGCGAGCTGCGAACCGATCATCCGCCTACGTCAACGCGACGCGGTTCATGCGACGGATCTGACAGCGATGAGATCGGTGTGTTGCACCGGCCGCACGTCCCTGACGTTCAGCGTTGCGAGCGCCTGGGTTTTGCCGGATGCCGTCACAAACTCGACTTCCAAGCCATCGGGTTCGTAGACCTGGACGACCGCCCCAAGATCTCCGCTACGGAGACCAAGCTGCGGGAGGTCTCGGTCGAGCACTACGGTATCGAGAACCTTGTACCTCATGTCATTTCCCTCGGAAACGCCCTCCAAGGGTTTCGGTACCTTTTCCACGTTCGCCTTTCCAGGCCGCACTCGAAGCTTTGATCGCATCCGTGGTCCCCGCCAAAGTTATGCGACGTGCTGCATCTTGTTGGCAAGATCCTTTCCGGAGGTAGGGGGAGGCAGTGGCTTGCCATCGGCCTTGTAGAGCGCGATCGCCTCCTCTACGATCCGGCACAGGTCGTCAAACACGGCTTTTTCGTCATCGCCGTGGCAGCCTCCGTAGATCAACCCAGGAGAACTGCCGACGTAGCACTGATCCTCCTCAGACCACTCGACGATTTTGACGTATCGAGCGCTATCCTTCATTTCCTCGACTCCTCAATAGCGAGCCGGACCGCCCGAACTTGGTAATGCTTCGCATCGTCGCCCGGACTGCCCGATATAGTTACGGGTTTGGCCACCTTGGCATGTACAAAGTTCCTGTGGCTACCTTTGCCGCCGCGATCAACAAAACCGGCTCTCTCGAGCTCGGCTATGAGTTCTCGTATCTTTGGCGGCACGGGAAATTCTCTTGCGTCTCAGTCGCATCACTATGAGGGGACTGCCCCTTATACCTCCTCAGCCGGGGTGAGGATACCACACCGAGTGCCCCGGAATTCGACAGCAATTTTACTGTATTTTTCATGGGATAGGCAAGTCCTTCCAGGCCCACGGTGGGATGAACCTGCACCGTCTGGATATGGTAGTGATCCCCGAGGAGGCGGGTGGTTCCGGCGTTTCCAAATCGTGGGGGTATCTGGTAGATTGGGGGCGCAGGGAGACCGACGGTACAGGCGCTGGAGTGGATTGCCATGAAGAGGGGGACTATTCGGAGGAAGGGGAGGGGGGCGGAGGTGGTCGGGACGTGGCGGGCGGATCAGCATTCGCTGGTGGTCGAGACCGTGGATGTTGACCTGCGCAAAGCTGCCGATGAGATCCTGAAGACCCCGCAGACGATCCCGGTCCATGCCCCCGAGCACCACGACGGCACGAGCTTCGCGGTCCCGGTTGTCGAGCCTCCGGCCAAGCTCAAGTACCTGGCGCTGTTCGCCATGGAGATGGAGGAGCGGGGGTTCGAGGTCCAGCCGGACGAAGAAGAGGATTGGGACGACGAGGACGAATTTAATGATGATGAAGATGATGAAGACGAAGAAGGCGATGACGAGGACGACGACGATGATGATGACGACTGACGGATAGCCGATGCCCGCGCTTCAGCTTTCCCTCCTCTCCTGGTTGGCTGCCGCGCTTCCCCTCGCACTGATTCTCATCCTGATGGTCTACTTTCGATGGGGAGGGGCCAAGGCTGGCCCTGCCGGGGCTGTGACCGCCGCCCTCGGGGCGGTATTTTTTTTCGGTGCGGATGCGACCGTTCTCGGTGTGGCCGCCTGGAAGGGGGTGATTCTGAGCGTTTACGTCCTCTACATTATCTGGCCGGCGTTACTCCTGTATCACGTCGTGGAAGGATCGGGGGCGATCCGCAGTATCGGGGTCGGCGTCGCTGCGCTGACCCAAGATCACATCCTCCAACTCTTGATTTTGGGCTTCGCGTTCTCGTCCTTTCTGCAGGGCGTGGCTGGCTTCGGCGTGCCGGTAGCGGTTGTGGCGCCTTTGCTCATCGGCCTGGGATTTCCGCCGGTGCAGGCGACGGCGGTCCCCCTGCTCGGCCACTCGTGGGCGGTGACGATGGGGGATCTCGCCTCGTCGTTCCAGGCCCTGGTGGCGGTAACAGGCCTTCCCCCTCGGGCGCTGGGCCTGTGGACGGCACTCTTCCTGGGGGTGGCGTGCATACTGACCGGCTTCTGTGTTGCCCATCTCCACGCCGGATTCCGGCCGATCCGTCGATGTCTGGGCGCGATTCTGATCCTGAGCCTTTCGATGGCGGGCACTCAGATCATCCTCGCGTACCTCGAGGCGTGGATCCTGGCGAGCTTTTGTGCCGGAATGGTCGGCCTGGCGCTGAGCCTGCTGCTGGCAAAGCTGAGTCGGGGCGAGCGTGCCTCTCTTTTCGGGCTCTTCCCCCACTGGCCACCCCCGTATCAGCAGCGCACTCCCCACCGGCCTATCGCGACCGAGTTCAAGAAGGGGGAAATGGGATTTCACCTTGCCTTCTCGGCCTACTACACCCTGATTGTCATCGTGGCCGCTGCGACCCTGATCCCGCCTCTTCACGAGGCGCTGAACGTGTTTCACCCGGTTTTCCACTTTCCTCGAACCGTCACCGCCCTCGGGTGGGAGATCGAGGCGTCCCGGTACACGCTGAGCCTCTTCGGACATCCCGGGGCCTACCTGCTCTATACGGCCCTCGCGGGTTGGGCGATCTATCGGGCGACGGGGCACTGGGCAAAAGGGGAGTGGCCCATCGTTCTTCAGCGAACGGTGGTGGAAGGTATCCCCACCAGCATCGGGGTACTCTGTATGGTGGTCATGGCGATGGTGATGTCCTATAGCGGGATGACGGTTCTCCTGGCGCGCGGAACGATTAGCGTGGCCGGCGGCATCTATCCGCTCCTGAGCCCTCTGGTCGGCCTCGTCGGCTGCTTCGTGACCGGGTCAAATGTTAACTCCAACGTTCTCTTCGGGGCGCTTCAGCGGGACATTGCGTTCCTCCTCGAGAAAAATCCGGCGATTATCGCCGCGCTGCAAACGACCGGGGGGGCACTCGGAAGCATGATCGCGCCCGCCAAGGTGCTGGTGGCCTGCGCGACGGCCGGGCTCCAGGGGAAGGAGGGAGAGGTGATGAGGCTGGTGATGCGCTACTGTCTTCCCATGACCGTGATCATCGGGCTCCTCGGCTGGGTCGTGTTGAGCCTCTGAGATGAGACGCTGTAATCGAGCGAGGGGACTTACTCGAAGAGGGACGGTTGGGCAGGGGCTGCGCGGCGGAAGGCCGCCGTGGAGAGATTCGGCCCTCGCGAGACAATGCCGGCCTTGCGGCAGGAGAGGGTGAACAGGTCCTCGATCTGCTCGGCAAAAATGCCTTCGCCTTTCATCCGTGCCCCGAATCGTGGGTCGTTGAGTCTGCCGCCGCGGATTGCTCGGATCCGGTTGAGCACCTTGTCTTTTCTTTCGGGAAGATGCTCGGTGAGCCACGCTTCGAAAAGGGGAGCGACCGCGTGCGGCAGCCGGAGTAGGACGTAGCCCGCAGATTGCGCACCTGCCTTGGCCGCTGCACTGATGATCGCGGGCATCTCGTGGTCCGTAAGCCCCGGGATCACCGGCGCGACCAGCACGCCGGTGGACACACCGGCCCGGGAGAGGGCTTCGATGGCGGCCAAGCGGCGCGTCGGATGAGAGGTCCGGGGCTCCATCGTCCTCGCCAGCCTGCTGTCGAGCGTCGTCACCGAAAGATACACGGCGGCCGCCTCATGGAGTGCCATCTCGCCGAGCAGATCCAGATCGCGCGTGACGAGATGGTTCTTCGTGATGATGACGACGGGGTTCCGGAACTCGGCCAGCACCTCGAGACATCGGCGCGTGAGACGCAGGCGTCGTTCCACCGGCTGGTACGGGTCCGTCACCCCGCTAATCGCCAGGACCTGGGGCTTCCAACGAGGCGAGGACAGCTCGCGTCGCAATAGCTCCGGGGCATCCTCCTTCACGAGGATCTTTGTCTCGAAGTCGAGGCCGGCCGAGAAGCCGAGATACTCGTGGGTGGGACGCGCATAGCAATAGATGCAGCCGTGCTCGCACCCGCGGTACGGGTTGATGCTTGCTTCGAATCCGACATCAGGGCTCTCGTTATACGTGATGAGCGAGCGGGAGGGATCCTTGAGGAATTGGGTCTCGGGAGCGGGACCCTCGGGATCGATCGTGTCCGGATCAGGAGTGTACGCGATCTGCTCGAAGCGATTCGGTGGATTCTCGGCGGCTCCACGACCCCGGATCGCCGCACGATCGCTCGTCATCGGCCCACCTCGGTTGAAGGAGAGAACGGATCGAGGAGCATTGCTATCCTATTTGCGGAAGAGATCCTTCAATCCCTTCAACAGTTCCTCCTCCGGTCTTTTCTCGGGGGGCTTGGCCGGCGGCGGCGCTCCCGTTCCCGGCTGCAGCGGCTGCTCTGCCGGGGGTGATTTCGGCTTCTGGAGCCCCTTCGTGATCTCCTCGATCCCTTCCCCGATGAGACGCCGCTGGAGCTGTCGAGAAACGTAATTCAAGTCCGGTTGAGGCGTGACGCGCGGGAGCGTCCCGGTCAGGGCCACTGGTATCTCGAGGCGACCCTCCTTGTTGGTCAGGTACTTGAGCCCTTTGACATCTGCGATGAGATCCGTGGAGAGTTCGCGCGAGAGGAAGACGACCGTCCGCATGTCCAGGCTTTGGTCCAGCCCCATCCAGCCTTGGCCCTTGGCGGCCCAGTCGGTCGCGGTAATGAGGAAATTGTCGAGCAGAAACTTCCCCTCCCGGACCCCGAGGGATCCTTTCAACTGACCGAACTCGGTGTTCCGGCTCGAAAAGAGCACCGGGTATTTGTTGCGGACCCGCGGAGAGATAAGCATGGAGAGACCCGGAACGCGCGTCAGGCCAGCCAGCGTGCTCTCGGCAAGGTTGACGTCCAGCAAGGCGCCCCGCATGATCTCGGCCTGGCCCTTGCCCGAGAGGGACCGCTGAATCTCTTCCCAACGGTTGCCGGATCCGGCAAGGTTCATATCGAGGTTGATGCCACCGCGGAGATGACGGGGGGCGGCGGGCGCTGCCCAGTGGAGTAGCTCGGCGAGATCGACGTCGCGCACCTGGGTCGTTGCGGTGAACCGCGGCGTGCTCTCGCGCATGTCGTATTGTCCCCGGCCCTGTAGCGAGCCTTTCAAGGCTTTAAGTGCAAAGCTGTCGATGGTGACCACCTGGCCGGCCATGGAGAAGGCCGCCTGGAGATCGGTGTAGTTGATGTCGTTGATCGTTCCCCGGGCGGAGGAGATCTTGCCTTGAGAGGAAAATATGCCCTTTTCCATCCAGGCCCGCCCCTCGCCGGTCACCTGGCGCAGCACTTCCGGAGTCTTGCCGGCCCCTCGTCCTTCTCGAAGATCGGCAAGCCAGAGTTCAGGGGCAGCAAGGCGATAGGTGAGGGAGATCGGGGCCAATCGTTCGGCCTGGGCGGCCAGTCGCATCTGGGACTTTCCGATGCTGAACGGGGTCTCTCCGAGCGCCGCGCCCTGGCCGGTGAAGTTGACGGTGGCACTTTTAGTTGTGAGCGGCTGAGGAACCTGCGGCAGCGTGGCCCGAAGCTCGGTCAGCGTCAGTGAGCCGTTAATATCCGGGAGCCGGTCTTTGGCCATCCGGCCCTGGATCCGGGTGTGCACCTCGAAGCTGCCGGCCAGCTTCTGCCCCCGAAGTGCCGGGAAGATCTTCTCCCACCCGGCGATGTCTGAGCGGTTCGAGTCCAGCGCAAGTCGCACTGCGGGCGACGAACCCCGTGTCACCGCACCGTTCCCCGTGAGCTCCAGGGTGTGGAGTTCGATCTTGGCCTTCTTCAGGGCGATCTCGTTCTGTGTCACCCGCGCGTCCCAGGAGAGGAGGAGGGGTACCCCCTGAGGTTTGCGGAAGCGCTCCCCAAAGCTTATGGTGGCGGCAGTGCCCTCTCCCTTGCCTGAGAGGGCCATGTCCTCCAGCGTCCCGTCCACATGGGCGGTGAGTGAGAGGGCGCCATCACCTTTGAGTTCGGCAGGGAGACTCTCAGCGAGTACGGGCAGGCGCCTCAGGTCGGCGAAAGTCACTGGCCCCAGGTTGACATCGCCGCTGAGGCGGAGTCCTTTGGGGTCGTCCAACGAAACCCCCGGCGGCAACGGGCCTATCTTTCCTTGGACTGCGAGGTTCCTGCGGTCACTGTTGATGGCTGCGGCCAGCGTCATCGAGACCGGTCGGTCGAAGCCGAGGTCCTTAATGTTGAGGTCGACCTGGGTCGCGCGAAGCTCCACACCCGCCTTGTGATCGATGTAGTGCAGCTCGCCGGCGGCTACATCCACGAGGGAGACAAGGAACGGCAGGACTTTGGTTCCTGTGGTTGATGAGGGCGGGACCCCCTCCGTCTTCTTTTGTGGTTCCGCTCGGCCCGGACCGCCGATAGTGGCAAAGTTGAAGGCTCCTCCTTTGTCGCGGATCGCCGTTACGACCGGCTTGCGCAGGATCAACCGTTTGACCCGCAGCTCTTTCCTGAGGAGGGGGAGGAACTCCACGTTCACCTGAAGATCGGCCGCGCGTAGGAAGTCCTGCGTCGAGAAGGCCCGGTCGTCTGCGAGGGTCAGGTTCTTCAGGCGAACGCCGATTCCCCCCCACAGAGTGACCCCAATGTCTTCTACCGTGACCTTGCGTCCAAGGGCCTGCTCGACCTGCGCGAGAATATAGTCCTTGTTGCGCTTGACCAGCCGATCCAGGTTGAGCAGCGCGAAGGCGACAACTGCCGCCAGGACGATGAGAATGATCGCAGCGATCGTGAGTTTCCGCATGATGGTGTGATCTCTGCAAACCCCAAACGAGATCCGATCCGCATATTGGTCGTGTTTCTTATTCCAGGAAACAGGAAACCGCGATGATTGTCAACCTCGATGTCGCACCCCACCATCATCCGATGCTTTGACATCCTCGCCTGGATGCCGGTCGCCACTTGCCGGGAAAGTGATGCGTAATGGGCGGGTCAACCCTTGAAAAGATAAGCGCCCGAGGGTGTGCAGCCCATCGGGCGTCTCGGAGGGGTATCAGGGGAATGGGTCACACGTGAATGGCGCGAAAGATTCCTTCACCCCTTCTCCACGTGTTCCAGGCGTGGCGGCTTGGATAGATCTTGGGCTTCGGTTCAAAGGCACCGGTCCCGTCCAGCTTCGAGAGGACCATGTCGTGGTGATCAGGACAGACCTCGCAGAAGCCGTACAGAGCGGCGTGATCCTCCTCTGTGACGAACATGCGATGGCCGTCCTTCTGCTGATGCTCCACGATACGCTCTCCGGCAAGTGCCCCAGGCCAGGCCATTTGGGCATAATGGTTCGGAGCGCCAACTCTGCGCTTTTAGCGAAAGAGCCACACCCCTGTCAAGGGTTTTTGGATTCTTCTCCTCTTTTCCTTTTCTTTGTGGGTATTTCCGCCGTTCTGCTTTGCAAGAGCAGGACCAGGTCCTTCTGGGCCATGCCAGTCCGGTGAGAGTGCTTGCGTCATAAGGTTTGGAGGGGTAAAGTAGGAGGTATGAAGCAGAAAACACTGACCATTCACGATCATCGGCGGCAACTCGACGAGAACCGGTACGTCTATGCCGTCCTCAGCCGGCGTTCGGGAGGGGTGTCGATCGGGATCAACCTGAATCCCGATAAGGTTTGCAATTTTGATTGCATTTATTGTCAGGTGGATCGGACCACCCCCGGGCGGTTTCGCAGGGTTGACCTCGGGATCCTCGAACAGGAACTCAGGGACATCCTCGCCAAGGCCAGATCGGGCGCCCTTTTCGAGCATCCACCCTTCTCCACCATCCCCGCACCGCTCCGCCAGGTGAAGGATATCGCCTTCAGCGGCGATGGCGAGCCGACGACCTATCCGCGCTTCAAAGAGGTGGTCGAGCTAGCCATCCGGGCGAAGAACGAAGCTGGCCTCGGCCACCTGAAAATCGTGGTCATTACCAACGCGACGATGTTTCACCGGCCAAGGGTTCGGGAGACTCTCGCTTTACTGGATCGCCACAATGGCGAGATCTGGGCGAAGCTGGACGCGGGGACCGAGGAGTATTATCACTTGGTGGATGTCACCACGATCCCTTTCCAGCGAGTCCTGCACAATATCCTCGCGGCCGCCCGTCATCGGCCGATTGTGATCCAGAGTCTTTTCATGCGGGTGCACGGGGTGGGGCCGGACGAGAGGGAGATCAAAGCGTTCTGCGACCGGTTGCGCGAGATCGTGGTGAAGGGGGGAAAGATCACCCTGGTCCAGGTCTACACCGTGGCTCGCCGCCCCGCCCAAGATTACGTCACACCCCTCTCCAATGCCGAGGTGGACGCCATTACAGAGGCGGTTCGCCAGATTCCCCTTGCTGCAGCTTCGTTCTATAGTGGGCAGGACTGATCGCAGACAGCAGACCGGAGACGGGAGACCGGAGACACCCAACACCTAACGCCTGGGTGAGGCATGATCCTGGTGGCCGGAGCGACCGGGCGCGTGGGAAGCCTGGTCGTCGATCTACTGCGACAGCAGGGGAGGGCGGTGCGGGCCCTCTGCAGGAGCGAGGTCAAGGCCAAGCCGCTCCGGGAGGCCGGGGCCGAGATCACGCTAGGTGATCTTGCGGATCGTCGGGCCCTGGTCGCAGCCTGTGAGCGAGTTCGCACCATCTTCAGTGCGGTCACCTCATTGAACCCCAGGGCATTGAACCAGTCATATCGCCCGGAAACCGTTGAAGAACAGGGACACCGGGATCTCCTGAAGGCCGCTCGGGACGCCGGGGTTGACCAGATGATCTACCTGTCCGCGATTGGCGTGGACCATCCGGCGGCTCCCAGGCAGTTTCAAGTGAAACGTCGGGTGGAGGAGATCGTCACGTCATGCGGCATCCCTTATACCATCCTACGCCCCTCCGGCTTCATGGAGAACCTGTTGACTATACTCCCCTCCATCCGGCGCTTTGGCGTCGCCCCGCTGCCGGGCAAGGGGACGACACCTATTAGTTATATCGCGGGCAAGGATGTGGCCCGTGTCGCCGTCCTGGCGATTGGACATCCGGAGGCGAAGGGAGCGACCATCGAGTTCGGCGGCCCCGAGGATCTGAGCAACCGCCAGTGCGTGCAGATAGTCGCCAGGGTTTTTGACAGGTCCGCACGGATTTGTCCTATTCCCTTCCCGGTGCTTCATCTGGCTGCGGGCGTGGCTCGCCCATGGTCCCCGGCCCTCCGGGAATTCTTTGCGATCCTGCACTTTGTGGACCGATATGGTATGCGTGCGCCGCGCCGTCCTCCATTTGCCGATAAGCTGTGGGCGCCGACCTCCTTTGAGGCCTTTGTCCGGCGCCAGACGGGCCGGACGAGCGTTGACCGCTGAGAGCAGCGATGAAGACTGAGGTCCGAGGGCTGGGTCCGAGGGCTGAGGACTGAGCTTCCCGCTGTGCATGGTAGGATTCACCTATGGACAAGCAGGCAGAGAAAGTGTTGGAAAGCTTTCACCCGGCGGTCCGAAACTGGTTCGCCCGTCGATTCCAGGCGCCGACAGAGCCCCAGGTGCGCGGCTGGCCAGCCATCGGGGAAGGGTCGAACACCCTCGTCACGGCACCGACCGGCTCGGGCAAGACGCTCGCCGCGTTCCTCTGGTGTATCGATTACCTGGTCCAGTTGGGGGTCCAGGGCCGCCTCGCCGATGAAGTGTATGTCCTCTACATCTCGCCCCTCAAAGCCCTGACGAATGATATCCAGCGGAACCTCGTCGAGCCCTTGAACGGTATCCGCGACCTGGCCCGGCAGGCGGGGATCGAATTCCCTGAGTTACGGTCGGCGGTCCGCACAGGAGACACGGCACCCTCGGAACGCGCCTCGATGCGCCGACGGCCTCCCCACATCCTCATTACCACACCCGAGTCTCTCTTCATCCTCCTCACCTCAGAGCAATTCCGCGCCGCGCTCACGTCCGTGAAGTACGTGATCGTCGACGAGATCCATGCGGTGGCGGAGGACAAGCGGGGGGTCCATCTCTCTCTCAGTCTGGAGCGGCTCAGCCATCTGGCCAGTCAGGAGCCGGTCCGGATCGGCCTCTCTGCCACCGTGCGTCCGATCGAGACAATGGCTCACTTTTTGGTGGGGGGCGAGTGGCGCGATGGATCCCTCGTGCCCCGCCTCTGCCGCGTCGTGGGCAGCGACAAGCTCCGGGAGATGGATCTCGAGGTCATGGCGCCGCACCCAGAACTCGGGGCGGTCGCCACCAATGCCGTCTGGGAAGCCACCTAT
>JAKEGQ010000045.1 GCA_022615475.1 Candidatus Methylomirabilota bacterium
AAGGGAAGGATCCACAAAAACAGATTAAATCCCTCGCGTCTCGGCGCGAGCAGGATCCATTCCCCATAGCGTTCCACGAAGTAGGCCTTGACAGCCTCGGGACTCTCTCCGGCTTCGAGTCGCTCACGGATCAAGTCCCGCATCTGATCTGCCATCCGGGACGGCGAGTCAGCCACGGAGAGGCCCTGACAGACTGGGCAGCGGAGTTCGGCGGCAATCTGCCGGACATCCTCCTCCAGCGAAGAAGCCCCAAACGCACGGGGCGCGATTATCACAACAGAGATGACAAGACAGATGACGCCCTTACGCCCCACGGCCACCTTTCCCCCTTTCCTGTCCAGCCTGCCGTGCCCGCTCGAGGAGCGCTTCGATCTGGTCCGAGAAGATCTTGTCGGTCACGGCCCCGACATGCTTGTACGCGATCCGTCCTTCGGCATCGAGGAAAAAGGTCTCCGGAATGCCGTAGACCCCGTAGTCGATCGAGATTTTCCCTCTGGGATCGACCCCATTGGGGAACGAGAATTGAAACCGGCGCATGAACTCCCGCGCGGCCTGCTCGGTGTCCTGGACATTCACCCCAACGATCACAACCCCCTTATCCTTGTACGCGCGCCAGCCCCCTTCGAGAACAGGCGCCTCCTCGTAACAGGCGGGATAGCACCAGGAGGCCCAAAAATTCACCACCACCACTTTCCCGCGCAGGCTGTCCAGGTCGAGACGCCCTCCCTCGAAGAGGGAGAGGGAAAAGGGGGGCGCCGCCTTCTCGATCAAAGGTGACGGAACGGCCCTGGGGTCGGTCCGGAATCCATAGGCCAAGAGGAGGAGGATCGGCACCACCGAGAAAGGGATCAATGATCTTTTCCAGCTTGCCGTCATGACCGCTCCCCCTTGACCGACGGGGGAAGGAGTCCAGTGGGCAACAAACCGAGCAGCGTCCCGAGTGCCATGATCGCTCCCCCGATCCAGATCCACGAGACCATCGGGTTCACCAGGAGCTTGACCACGGCCCAGCTCCCCTCCCGATCAAAGCTCCCCAGGATCAGATAGAGATCTTCCTTGAAGCCGATCCAGTAGTCCACCTCGGCGATGGGCTCCTGCTGGGTCGGATAGAACCGGAGGGCGGGCGTCATCCGCCCCGCCTCGTGCCGGTCATTGAAGATGGTGAAGATCCCCTGCACCTTCACGTGCGTCGGCCCCTCGCTGCCGGTGAGCCGCTCGAAGCGCACCTGATACCGGCCGGCCTCCAAGGACTCGCCCTGCTTCAGCATCCGCTCCTGCTCCACCTGAAACGCGGAGGAGGAGGCGAGCCCGATGGCGAGCAATGCCACCCCGAGATGGACGATGAATCCCCCATACCGGCGCCGGTTTCGGAGGAAGAGCTGCCCCAGGGCCTGAAGCGGGCCTTCGCCGGCGGATCTCCTTCTGGCGCGGATGCCCCGGTAATACTCCTGCACCGCGACGGCCGCGACGAAGACTGCCAGGGTATACGTCAAGAGGACCCAGGGGCTTTTGATGCCAACGACGAACGTCGTCCCTCCGGCGGCAAGACCCGCCAAGGCCGGACCAAGGAGATTCCGTCGGAGACTGGCCCATGAACCACCCCGCCAGGGAATCACCGGCCCTATCCCCATGAGAAGGAGGAGCCCTAACCCGATGGGACCCGCAACGTAATTGAAGTAGGGGGCCCCCACGCTCACCTTGACCCCGCGGACCGCCTCAGCGAGCAGGGGAAAGAGCGTCCCCAGAAACACCGTAAAGCAGAAGGTAACCAGGAGGAGGTTATTGAAGAGAAAGGCGCTCTCTCGGGAGAGGAATGAGTCCACCGCCCCCTCTGACTTGAGTCGGTCCGCCCGGTACGTGAGGAGGGTCACAGTGGATAGGAGGATCAGGGAGAGGAAGGCCAGGAAAAAGTAGCCGACGGCCCCCTGGGTGAAGGCATGGACCGAATTCAGGATGCCGCTCCTGGTGAGAAATGTTCCGAAGATGACCAGGGCGAAGGTAAGGGTGATGAGGGTGAGGTTCCAGACCTTGAGCATCCCCCGCTTCTCCTGAATCATCACGGAATGGACATAAGCGGTCCCGGTGAGCCACGGCATGAACGAGGCGTTCTCGACCGGGTCCCAGGCCCAGTACCCCCCCCACCCCAAGACATGATACGACCACCAGCCGCCGTAGATGATCCCGCTCGTGAGAAACATCCAGGCGGTGACCGCCCACCGCCTGGTGATATAGAGCCACTCCTCGCGGAGGCGCCCGGTGATCAGGGCAGCCATGGCAAAGGCGTACGGGACTGTGAAGCCGACATAGCCGGAGTAGAGCAAGAGCGGATGGACCAGCATACTGGTATCTTCGAGGAGGGGATTGAGCCCCCGGCCCTCGGACGGGACCGGCGCATGGCGTTCAAAGGGATTCGCCGGGATCAGCAAGACCAGGAGGAAGAAAGCAGAGATGCCCATCAGGACGGCACTGACGTACGGGAGAAAATCCCGGTGCTTCCGTCGATACATGACGACCACCTGCGCGGCCAACGTGGCTTGCATCCAGGCCCAGAGCAAGAGGGATCCCTCGAGTGCCCCCCAGAGGCCGGCGATCTTGTACCAGACCGGATAATTCCGGCTGCTGTTGGACGCCACGTAGCGGATGCTGAAGTCGGACGT
>JAKEGQ010000241.1 GCA_022615475.1 Candidatus Methylomirabilota bacterium
AGACCATCTTCAGGGGGGCCAGGTACGCTCGCTCCTCTGCACGGCGTCGCCGCTTCAGGCGTGCCGATTCGGCGTGGACACGGAGGGTTCTGCCCAGGCTGGTGCCCAGCCGGTCCGTCTGGATGAAGGCGCCCACGACCGCCTTCACGTCCTCTACCCCCGTCCGCTCCCCGAGTGCGTGGAATGCCTCCTCACGGCGCCGCCCGGCCCTTATTTCAAGGTGCATGCGCAGCATCTCTTGGTGGAGGGGACTCCGGTGGCCCTCGGGATGTTGGGTCACCCGTCCAACGGCGGCGTCAAAACCCATGCCAGCCTCGACGCACACCATCAAGAGGTCCAGGACCTCGGGGAGGGCGTGCTGGATTTCCCGCTGGCGAGCCTGCATGCGATTGCGCAGCCAGAGGTCGGGGAGGAAGGACCCCGCGAGCGCCAGAGCAAGCGAAAACAGCAGGAGGTGCGGCAGGGCCCGTTGGGCGGTCAGGCCGTACAGGGTATAGGCGTAGCCGCACAGGATCGCAGAGCCAACCTTCGCGCCGATGAACAACCCGACGGCGCGGGGATTGTTATAGCCCGCCCATGCCAGCCGCTGCCGCAGCTGTGATAGCCTGACGCTATCCCGCGGGCCAAAGACCCGACCCACACGCTCGAAGATCTGCTGCCACCCCGCCCTGGTCCGCTCCTCCCAGCGGAGGATGGATGCTGGCCCAGCCTCGGGCACAGAGGCTTGAAAGCGCTGGGGCTGCACCAGAGACCAACGTCGGAGTAGAAAGGCTCCCGCGAGACAGACGACCCCTCCAACCAGGGCGAAGGCAAGGATCGCATAACTTATGGCGGCCATCTCTCTCACACCCTGATCTGCGCGATGCGCCAGATCATATACAAACCGATCCCCTCGAGGATGATCCCTGCCCAGATGAGACGCGACGCGAGGGGAGAGTTAAGCAGCGGCTCGAAGTAGCCAGGGCTGACCAATTCGAACATGATTGCCAAGACGATCGGGAACACACCTACGCAGATCGCGCTCCATCGATGCTGCACCGAGAGCACTCGCGCGTGGCTCAAGACCTTGAATCGCTCGCGAATGACCTCGCTCAAGGAATCCAGGATCTCGGCCAGGTTGCCGCCGGCGCTCCGCTGGATCGTAATGGCGGTGCAGAAGAAAGCCGTATCCCCCGTGGGAATGCGGCGTTGAAGCCTGAAGAGGGCCTCCCCAGGGTCCAGTCCCAGCCGGGTCTCTTCGGAGACCCTTCGGAACTCCTCGGCCGCCGGGTCCGGCATCTCCTCTCCCACCACTTGAATGGCCGCGCCCAAAGCGTGACCGGCGCGGATGGAGCGGGTCATCATATCGAGGGCGTCGGGAAACTGCCTCTCAAAGCGTTGCAGACGCTGGTGCCGTTTGTATGCGAGGTGGAGGATCGGCAAGGAGCCTGCGACGAGGGCCGCGACCACCCCCCACACCGGCTGACCCGTCCGCAGCCACCCGGCGCCTCCCCCGACGACGGCACAGGTACCCATGAGGACGAGGATGCGGCTGCGGTCCCTCATGTCAAGGCCTGCCTGCTCGGCCAGGGCGATGAGCGGGCTCCTCAGCCTCGCCCATGTCGAATCCACCTCTTGGGGATCGGCCCGCACGATTCGCGGGTCCGTTTTTGGATGGATCCAGAAACGAGTGCCGAGCCGCCGACGGATCATCCGGCCGGTCTCCGCGAACCACCAGAACCCTACAATGAGCGTCACAACCACCAGGAACGCCAATCCCGCGATGGCGGCCACCAGGTTCATCGGCGCCCCTCCTGTCGCGGCGCAGGATCGAAGATCTCAGGTCGCAGGTGAATCCCCGCACGAACCAGCCGTTCGGTGAACTTAGGCCGCACCCCGGTGGCGTGGTGGAAGCCGAGCACGCGACCATCTTCGTCGATCCCCGCCTGCTCATACACAAAGATGTCCTGCGTGGAGATGACCGATTCCTCCATGCCGCTCACTTCCGTGATCCGAACGATCTTCCGGCTCCCGTCGCTGAAGCGCGCCATGTGGATGCCCAGCTCAAGGGCGGAGCAGATGTACTCCCGCATAGCGCGGACGGGAACCGAGAGGCCGGCCATCAGGATCATCGTCTCGAGGCGCCCCAGGGCCTCCCGCGTCGAATTGGCGTGCACGGTGCAGAGCGACCCGTCGTGACCCGTGTTCATCGCCTGGAGCATGTCCAGAACCTCGGGGCCCCGCACCTCACCAACGATGATGCGGTCCGGGCGCATCCGGAGGGCGTTTCGCACCAGGTCCCGCTGGTTGACCATTCCTTGTCCTTCGATGTTCGGGGGGCGCGTCTCCAACCGGACCACATGTTCCTGCTGGAGCTGCAGCTCGGCCGAGTCCTCGATGGTGATGATCCGCTCCGTGTTGGGGATGGCGGTTGAGAGGACGTTGAGCAGGGTCGTCTTGCCGCTCCCGGTGCCGCCCGAGATGAGCATGTTGAGGCGCGCCCGTACCGCGGCAGCGAGGAACTCGGCGAGGACCGGGGTGAGCGTGCCGAATCCGAGGAGGTCCGGCATCTTGAACGGCTCAACCGCAAAGCGGCGAATGGAGAGTATCGGCCCGTCGAGGGCAAGGGGGGGGATAATGGCGTTGACTCGCGAGCCGTCGTGCAAGCGCGCATCCACCATCGGAGAGGATTCGTCCACCCGACGGCCCACCTGCGAAACGATCCGCTCGATGATCTGGAGCAGGTGCGCACTGTCCCGAAAAATGATGTCCGCACGCTCGATCTTGCCCCGCCGCTCCACATAGACATTATAGGGCCCGTTCACGAGGATATCCGACACCGTCGGATCCATCATGAGCGGTTCGATGGGCCCGAGCCCAAAGGTCTCGTGCTGTACATCGATGACGAGCTGCTCCCGCTCCTGGCGGCTGAGCGGCGTCTCCTCCCCCGCAAGAAGATCCTCGAGGACACGGCGGATCTGTTGTTGCACCGACTCCGGTGGGAGACTGTCGAGCTTGGAGAGGTCGATCCGTTCGATCAGCTGGCGATGGATTCGGCTCTTCAGCTCGAACCCGCTGCCGTCTCCTTTATTATTATTCTGTTCCGTACCAGGCGGAGAGGCGACAGCGGGCTCTGATGCGTTCTCGGTCCGGCT
>JAKEGQ010000242.1 GCA_022615475.1 Candidatus Methylomirabilota bacterium
AGCTCGAGGGCGTCCATGAGGGCGTCTTCGGTCAGGTGCTTCTGGCTGATCAAAAGCTGGCCAAGGGTGCTCCGCGTCGCGTCACAGGTCGCATAGATCACCTTTCCGTTTTTGAAGAGGATTTCCCCAGCATTTCCCAGCCGGCTCAGCCTCAGTTTCCCCGTCTTCTTGCCCAGGCTGAGGATCTGGAGAATGTCGGGAACGCTCAGCTCGAACCGTCCTGCGAAGCCCACGGGTCCTTCTCCCCTTTTCTGTCAATGGTTTCTGAGACAGCCCCTCCAGGATATTCTAGCAATCATCGTGCCAGGGGAGTTGTTTTCGCGGGGAGGCGTGTGTTAACGTAGGAGCCGCACCGGCAAAGGGGAACGCCGTGGTTGAAGCGATCACCTTCGATTTATGGGGCACGTTGATCAGGGAGAGCCCGGAGTCGGCCCGCAAGGTCAAGGAGGCGCGGACCCGGAGCCTCTATATGCTTCTGGAGGCCCAGGGATACCCGGGCACTCTCGAGGAGGTGGAGGCGGCCTATGAGCATGTGGGAGGGCGCCTCCAGGCGATCTGGTCGCGGCATGAGGACGTGGGACCCGAGGGACAGGTCCAGCTACTCCTCGAGGCCCTGGACTCCGCGTGGAAGGTCCCCCAGGATCGCATGCTCCTGGCGAACCTGGAGTGGGCGTACGTTTCCCCGGTGCTGAAGGCCTTGCCCGACCTGGACCCGGGAGTGGCTGAGCTGCTCACCGGGCTCCGGAGCCAGTACCGCTTGGGCCTCATCTGTAACACCGGCCGAACCCCAGGGACGATGCTCAAGATCGTCCTCCAGCGACTCGGGATCGTCGAGCAGTTCGATGTCCTAACCTTCTCCGACATGCTCGGCATCCGAAAGCCGAACCCCCAGATCTTCCATCTGACGCTCGAGCAGCTTGAGGTCTCCGCCGATCGAGCGCTCCACGTGGGGGACGATCCCAGCACCGATATCCTGGGGGCACGGCACGCCGGCATGCGGGCGGTGCTCGTGGGTGCCTCGGGGGTCCTTCAGGCGGAAGACCAGGGGGTGCGAGCCATCGAGAGTCTTTCGGCCCTTCCCCGTATCCTCGAGGAGGTAACGCAGCAGTGACAAGGGCGTTCACAGTTGACGGTTCACCGTTCACGGAAGGAATGCGGCGAAGATCCATCTGTGAACTGTGCACTGTGAACTGTGAACGAAACTAAGATGGAGCAGGAAGACAAGAGGACGGTCGGGCAGCTGCTGCGAGCAGCCCGGGAGACTCTCGGGATCAGTCGGGAAGAGGCGGCAGCGGTGACGCGGATCAAGCCCGTCTTTCTCGCCGCCTTGGAGGAGGACGACTATCACCTCCTCCCGGATGAGCGGTACCTCCTCCGCTTCCTCGAGGAATACGCCAGGTTCCTCAAAATTGATGCGCAGCCAATTCAGGACCGCTTCTCGGAGCAGATCGCGCGTGACCCCGGTTCCCTGGCGGTCTTTCCGGTCAAGCGAACCATCACCGTGCCGCTGCGCGGGCTCGTGCCGGCGCTCCTTCTTCTGGCCGTCTTGATCCCCTCCGCCTTCATCGGGTTCTCGCTCCTGCTAAATCGGCCCCGGGGTGACCAGGCCCCCGACCGAGGCGAGAGGCCGGGACTCACAGGGGAAGCCTTGCCCGTCAAGCCTCTTCCCAACACGCCCGAGACGGATTCGCCGGATCCTGTCGCGGCGAGTACCCCGGCCCCCTCTCAGCCACCGGGTTTGTCCGACGTGCAGGGGGCGAAGACGTTACGGGCCCAGGCCAAGGAGATGACCTGGCTGCTGGTCACGATTGATGGTCGGGAGACCCGGGACGTCCTCCTTCGAGCCGGAGAGACCTGGGAGTGGCGTGCCCAGGAGAGTTTTATCCTGACGGTCGGGAACGCGGGCGGCGTGGAGCTTATCCTGAACGGGCGTCCGCTGCCGCCGCTGGGGGAGCCGGGGCAGGTGATCCGGGACATCCGCCTCCCCCCCGAAGCACCTGCTCCTCCGGAAACCCCGTAGCACCGTCGACACGGTGTTCTTTCGTCTCTTCCTGATCCTGACTTACTTTCAAACGCATTTCATCTCTTGACAATCGAGCAATAGAACATTAGACCGCCCCTCGATCTTCCTCGGGGTGGTGAGCGGTTCGGCTGAGCTCACCGTCGAAGCGCTGTCGAACCACAATGGCGCATTTCGCCTCCCAAATCGCTCTATTGTTCCACCCTTCGACACGCTCAGGGTGGTGAGCCTGTCGAACCACTGCTCCATTGCTCCAAAGGAAACGCACTATGCGCGTTTCCGTTAGAGCCAGGGCCTTGTGGCGAGAAAGGCCACCACGTGCGTGGGGTGCGCGACCACCTTGGCCCGATCCCCAGGGTTCAGCGTCAGCGTCGATGGCTGGTGACTGTGAATAGTGGCCCCGGAACGGAGCTGGACAACGAGGAGGTTATCCGGCCCTCGGAACTGCCGCGTGACGACCATGGCGCTGCCCATCGGGTCGGGGATCAACTCGATGTGGTCCGGCCGGATCATCACCTCCACCTGGGCGCCACCGGGCAGTCCCGGAGTGTTGAGGAGCGTGCCGATCTCGGTCGCGATGCCCTCGTCCGTCACGCGGCCGGGGAGAAAGTCGGCCTTGCCCACGAAGCGGGCGACGAAGCGGGTGGCGGGCCGGTGATAGATCTCTTCCGGCGAGCCGAGCTGCTCGAGTCGGCCCTGGTTCAGGATCCCTACGCGGTCCGCAATCATGAAGGCCTCTTCCTGATCGTGGGTCACGAAGATCGCGGTGGTCCCGAGCTCCCGTAGGATCGTGTAGACCTCCAGGTGCATCTGCACCATCATGTCGGCGTCCAGGTTGCTGAAGGGTTCGTCGAGGAGGAGGAGCGCCGGGCGAGGGGCGAGGGC
>JAKEGQ010000243.1 GCA_022615475.1 Candidatus Methylomirabilota bacterium
AGCCGATAAAGGTGCAGGACCTGCATCTTTGGATCAAGGAGGGCCGGGAAGGTGAGCCCCAGTTCATCCATGAAGTTCTTCACTGCACTCTTCGGTCCGGCGTCGACGCTAATCGCCAGGATCTCGAGCCCGTTTCCCTTGTACTTCTGGTAGGCCTTCTCCATCGTTGGCATCTCCAGGCGGCACGGTGCGCACCAGGTCGCCCAGAAATTGATAAAGACCGCCTTTTTGCCGCGGAAGTCTGCAAGACGAACGCTCTTGCCCCCAAGAGTAGGTAGCGTGAAGTCGGGTGCCGGATGCCCGACCTCTGGCCTGGGGTCCTGGGCGAGGGTCCCTCGCTCCCCGGCAGCGAAGAGTGCGATGCCGGCCACCAGCAGAAACAAGAACGAAAGCCATCGCAAATTCGGATTCCGCATTACTCGCGACTGATCGTTCAGTGTTTTTGCCCACGCGGAGAAGGTATGTGGGCGCCTCCCAGCGACTTCAGAAATGTGGCCAGGTCGATCAGCTCCTCTACCGTCATGATTTCGTTAAAGCTCGGCATCTTCGAGCGGCCATCCGCCCCTCGATATCGATCCTCTCCAATGACCGCGCTCGGGTTCATGATCGACTCGACGAAGTATTCTGGCGGATGTATGGGCCCCATCTGGCGCAGCTCGGGCCCGATGGCCTCCCCACCGGGTGCAGGGAAATTCTCCCCAATGACCTGGTGGCAGGAGTAACACTCGAACTTGACGAACGCTTGGCGACCCTTTGCGAGGTCACCCTTAGGGGGGGTGAACCGCCATTCCTCCGGCTGATGCATCACGCCCTCGCCACCATGGCCCGGTTGTTCTTGCGCTCTTGACTGCCCCTGTAAGCCGGTCAGCACGAAAAGGAGAACGAGGAAGCGCGATACTGTTATTCTGGACATCAGCGATCCTCTTGTTGTGACCGGTCGACAGATCACTGGGTCGTCACGGAGTCTGTTCCAGCCGCTGGAAGAAACCCAGTGTCTAGGCACAAACCTCTGGAATATAGGGAAACAATAGGCAGAAAATCGACGGACTGCTTAGCCGCGGGGAGGTGGAGAAGGAGGCGGAAGCAAGACGCCTTCGTAGAGCGTATTCTGCTCCGTGCCGAGGCAGGAAGCCAGGAGCAGCCTATTTGAACCGAAATGACCTTCGCACGGGAGTAAAGAGATCCCACAAGCCTGAGCGGTATGAATGACCGTAGATGGCGACCCGGGTCCGTGATGGCTGACAGCGGGATCGGCGAGACACAGCCAGAGGCCTGTCAAGAGAGCAAGAACCGCAAAGAACACGGTGTACCTACGTATCATCTATTACTCCTTCGCCAGGACACGCTTAGAGTCTCTCTTGAAGGCCTGAAAATAACACCTCCGTGTCTTGTACCGCCTGTCAATTTATATGTCAAGTCTCTTATTGCAGATCCCCCCCACGGTTACTCCCTCGTCGCACCGAAGACAAGGGTGAGCGTCGACTGCTCACCCTGCGAAAGCGTCACTTCCCTCTCAATTGTTCCGAAGGCCTCGTGCCAGGCCAAGAGGCGATACCGACCCGGTGGGATTCCCCGGATCTCAAATGTCCCGTCCGGCCCGGTCACCGCACTGAAGGGCGACGACGAAATCAGTATGTACGCCCGCATCCAGGTGTGGCCGACATCACACTCGATGCGCAGAAGCCCCGCCTGCGGAAGCTGCGTCCGCGTGCGATCCCGGAAGTGGGGCAGGGCAACGTGAAAGGCTGTCTTCCCGTCCTGGAGATATGCGTGGGCGCTGTGGAGGACCGGGTCGCTGTTCCGAACTTCCAGGGTTGCAAGCGGCCGCGCCACCTGAACGCGAGGCAGAAATTCGCAGCCCCGGTTATCGAGGATGGCGACAGGCTGCTCGGAACCCGGGGGCGGGAGGGTTTCAGCCTCGGCCTCCAGTACGGCCACCGCATTTTCCACCTCACCCTTTGAAGAGACCCGGTACTGCCCGAGGGGCCGCTCATTCCCGCAGAGCTCGCGGTGCTTGTGAACCGGCACCCACTCTTCCCTGGGGATGAGACCTTGGTAGACGACACGTCCGCTCACTACTCCAAGGCGGGATACAGTACTAGGAGGGTGCCCCTCGATTTCGGCACCCGCTGAAGAGGCGAGGAGCAGCATCACAAGGCCTGCCCTCAGGGTTTCCACGCCCGGTCGGGGGGTCATGCCTGATCTCTCAGTCTGCGACCATCCCTTTACGTCTCGGATCTTTCACGGTGAGCGCAAAGATCACTGCCGCTCCTCCGATGATCGCGGCGATCAAGGTAAAAGCCCATGGGTAGCCGGAAGAAGCGATCAGGAAGCCCGCCAGGATGGGGCCCAAGGCCTCGCCGGTATCCCAGATCGTTCCAAAGACCCCCATGGCTGAACCCATCTGCCCCACCTTGACCAGGTCTGCCACCAGGGCGGTGGTCGAAGGGGTCACGATGGCGACGCCGAGGCCGAGAAGGGCAGAGAGAAGCAGGAGCGGGCCGAAAGCAGTTGTGTGAGGAATGAAGGGAAGAAAGATCGTGCACAGGAACAGGCCGAGAAGGATCATGGGCT
This sequence comes from Candidatus Methylomirabilota bacterium, assembly GCA_022615475.1. Taxonomy (GTDB): domain Bacteria; phylum Methylomirabilota; class Methylomirabilia; order Methylomirabilales; family CSP1-5; genus CSP1-5. The sequence continues at coordinate 2,575 of JAKEGQ010000243.1, forward strand.
TGCGGCCAATCCGGTCCGAGAGACGGCCTGCGATCGGCTTGGCCAGCATGGTGGTGGCGAGTTGTGCGCCGAGGACGAGACCGATCTCCGCATCATTGAGTCCGATATTCCTTGCATACGGGGGGAAGAACCCGAGGAATGCGCCGTAGCCGACGTACATGGCCGCCTCCATGCTGGAGGAGATGAGGACCGGGGGGTTTTTCAGCACCTCTCCCAGGCCCCTTCGGAACATCACCCATCGGTCTGATGCCGTGCTAGCCCTGAGAGGACCGGTCTCTCGAGGAAGTAGCACGATCATTGCAAGGGGGAGGAGCCCGAGGAATCCGACCAGAAGATAGGTTGTCGGATAGCTCGCCGTGGAGAAAAGAACGAAGCCGCCCAGGAGCGGGCCCAACGTGGCGCCGACATCGCTGGCCGCGGCGAACCATCCCAGCTTTTCTCCCCGTCCATGCTCGAACAGGTCTGCCACATAGGCGGAGGAGACGGGAGAGAAGATCGCCGTGGCGAAGCCGTGGAGGAAGCGGAGGAGCAGGAGCTGATTCGGGTGGCTGACGAGGGGGTAGAGGAAGGGTGGCACGGCAAAGAAGAGGCAGCCGAGAAGCATCATCCGCCTTCGACCCAGGACATCGGACAAGGCACCCGCGGGGAGCTTGATGAGGATACCCGTGACAGTCGAGGCGGCAACGATCAGACCCAAGAGCTCCGGCGAAGCGCCCAAGTCTTGGGCGAAGCGGGGGAGCACCGGGCTTCGGGCCATCTGGTACCCGAAGCGGGAGAACATCCCCGCCAGGATCATGATCAGGAAGGGGCTCAGGAGACTTGCCATCTTCGCCTGTGCTGAGCCTGAATTTTCGGCGCCGTGCTGCATTCTGGGCGCAACGCTCGTTTCAGGCCGGCCCGCCATCTCATTTAGCGGGCACAGAGGGGGCCCTGTCAAGGGGGCTCTGCCGAGCCTGTTTTTTTCTCTTGACAAGAAGGAAGGTCTCCATTAATCCGTCGAAATTGGGGCCCTCTTCAGGCGATGGAGAGGGTTGTCGGGCGTGGAGGTTAGGGGAAAGGGGTGGACAGAGTCCACGATGGACGAATCGAACAGTAGCGGTGGAGGAGGGCGGGGAGCGGCGACGGATTGCTCTTCAGTCCAACCCGGAAAAACTGCCCTCCTCCGCGGACGAAACGTCGAGCGGGCCTTAGGGCTCGAACGAATCCACTTCAAGTTCGAAGGGGGAAACCCCACCGGTTCCCAGAAGGACCGAGCCGCCTTTGAGCTCGTGCGGAAGGCGGCTCATGAGGGGTACGAGGTTATCACCCTGGCTACCTGTGGTAACCTCGGGGTTGCCGTCGCCTCCGCCGCCCAGCACTCTTCTCTCCGGACCCTCATCTTTCTTCCCGAACGTTATCACGCCCGGCGTCTAGCCGAGATGACTCACCTCGGGGCCGAGGTGATCCGGGTCGATGGGGACTACGAGGCGGCGGTGGCGCGGAGTCGAGATGCCGCGGAGCGGAGCGGGCTCTTTGATGCGAACCCGGGGGGGAACAACGGAAACGCAACCCTCGAAGCCTACGGGGAGATTGCTCGTGAGGTCGTCGAGGTCCTCGGGGACGCCCCATATTCGGTCGCGGTTCCGGTGTCCAATGGGACCACCTTAGCGGGTATCTTCGAGGGATTCAGTCGCCTGCATGAGAGTGGAAAGACAAGCCGCGTGCCCCGCATGATTGCGGCCAGCAGCTACCGAAAGAACCCCATCGTCAAGAGTTTTCGGGAGGGCAATGTCCTTTGCATGGACCTCCACCCCTCTGAGATCCATGAAACCTCCGTGAACGAGCCCTTGATCAATTGGCACGCCTTCGACGGTGAGCTTGCCCTCCGGGCCCTCCGGGCGAGCAAGGGCTACGCCGAATATGCCTCTGATCAGGACATGCTCCAGCACGCCCGTCTCCTGCTCCAACGAGAGGGACTCAGTGTTCTTCCCGCCTCCACCTCCGCCCTCATTGCCTTGACCAAGATGCGGTTGAACGGTGGGCTCCCCGAAGACGACCATGTCGTGGTCCTCACCGGGCGCCGCCAGTAAGTGGGCAAACCAAACGCAGCAACCAGCTATCAGCTGTCAGCAACCAGCTCACAACCCGTTTGTTGGGATCTGCTGACGGCAGATGGCTGACTGCTGACTGCGGAGTAGCCATGGACGGGACCGCCATCGTCTTATGTGAGGGGGCCTTTGGGACCCCGAGCGGCAAGACTGCCCATGGATTGGTCCGCCACACCGATCGATATCGAGTGCTGGGCGTCATCGACAGCCGGTGGGCGGGGAGGGATGCAGGGGAGATCCTGGATAGGACCTTTCGTGGCATTCCAATCTTTCGATCGCTCAAGGAAGCGCTACGGATCCCGGAGAAACTCCAGTATCTCGTCATCGGGCTGGCTCCGGATGGAGGACGTCTCCCGGAGGAGTATCGACCCGTCATTCGCGAGGCCCTCCAGGCCGGTCTCCACGTAGACTCCGGATTGCACGAGTTCCTCGGGGATGATCCCGAATTCGCCCGGCTGGCGCGGGAGCATAACGTTCGCATCCGAGATGTCAGGCGTCCGCCGCCGAGGGAACAGCTCCACTTCTTCAGTGGCAAGATCGAGGAGGTGACGGCGATCCGCATCGCCGTGCTGGGAACCGACTCGGCGGTTGGAAAGCGTACCACCGCCCTGAAGCTCACGCAGAGCTTGAACGCCCTCGGCTGCAAGGCGATCATGGTCGGGACGGGCCAGACCGCCTGGATGCAAGGGGTCAAGCACTGCATCATCATCGACTCCCTCGTGAACGATTTTGTGACCGGAGAGATCGAGCAGATCATTTATGCGGCCTTCGTGGAGGAGCGCCCGAAGGCGATCGTCCTAGAAGGGCAGGGGTGCATTACGCATCCGGCTTACCCTGGCGGCTTCGAGCTGATCGCAGCCGGTCGGCCCCACGGCATCGTGCTGCAACACGCCCCCCGACGTCTCCACTACGACGGCTTCCCCCAGTACCCCCTGAGTCCTGTGCATCGGGAAATCCGGATCCTGGAGCTCTTATCAGGAGCCCCGGTCGTTGCCTTGACCCTCAACCATGAGGGGATGACCGATGAGGAGATCCCCAAAGAGCTCCGAGCGCTAGAGGAGCGGTACAGCCGGCCGACCTTCGATATCCTCACAGGCGGGGCGGAGAGGCTTGCGCGGCTCGTAGTGAAATCCTTCAACCTTGATTGAAGGCCGAGCGATGGAGTCCCTCCGCTGCTTCGATCGGATCAGCATTGAGGACCCGACCCTCTTCGAGAACGGGATCGCCACGCGCTACCTTCTCTGGTCTGGTCCCCATATCGTTTCTACCCGCCTCCTCTTCCGGTACGAGCGCCCGGTCCTTGATCCCCACGACCCGTTGATGCGGAATCTCGCACGGCTCATCGTGACGATGCCGGTGATCAACTACGGCCTCTTCACCGACACGATCACACTCCACTTTCCCCTCGAGGCGGTCGATGTCCGGATGGTGGAGGCCATGCTGGAGAACACGGCCCGGGAGATCTATCTGAACAAGATCCTCGGCGAGAACCCGTTTCTCCTTCCGGAGTACCGGCCAACCGCCTTCGTGAGGCCCGATCGGTTCTGCCGCGCAGTCCTGCAGTTCGACGGTGTGGAACGGCTTTCCTGGAAGGTTGCGCTGGACCCCACCGGATACGCCGTCTCGTCCTCCGGGGGCAAGGAGAGTCTGCTCAGTTACGGGATGCTGAACGAGATCGGTCTGGAGCCGCATTGCTGCTTCTTTAACGAATCGGGCCGTCACTGGTATACGGCCCTCAATGCCTACCGCTACTTCAAGGCCAACGTCCCCAGGACATGGCGCGTGTGGAGCAACGTGGATCGCCTATACAACTTTGTCCTCCGCCATCTGAAGATCATCCGACGCGACTTCCATCGTGTCCGGGCAGACATCTATCCGATCCGCCTCTTTACGGTCGAGGTGATGGCGGCCGCCTTTCTCCCCATCCTCTACCGGGAGCGAGTCGGCCATCTGGTGATCGGCAACGAGTTCGATACCACCCACCATTCTCGCAGCCACCGGGTCACCCACTACGACATGGCGTATGATCAGAGCCGCGACTTCGACGACTTCATGACCCGATATTTCCGCCGGAAAGGACTCCCCATCCGTCAATGTTCGATTGTCCGCCCCTTGAGCGAGCTCCTCATCGAGCGAATCCTGGGCCGACGATACCCCGACCTGTTCCGTCTCCAGACCTCGTGTCACGCCGCCCATCTGGATGGCAACCGGATATTGCCCTGTGGACGGTGCGAGAAGTGCCAGCGGGTCATGGCCCTCACGATCGCCAATGAGTTGGACCCGACGGTCATCGGCTATCGCGACGAGGACGTTCTCCTCCTTCCACAACGCCTCAAGAGGACCCGCCTGCGCCAGGAAGGGGCGGCGGTGAGACATCTCTGCCATCTCCTGTGGCAGCGCAACCCGGAGATGTTCCCGGGGAATCGGCCTCCACGACCCCATCCAGAGATCGAACACCTCCGCTTTGACCGCGAACACTCCCCCCTCGATACCATTCCCGCACCCATTCGCGGGTCGGTCCTGCAGATCATGCTCAAGTATGCCGAAGGGATCGTGCAGAGGCAGGGGCACAGATGGATTCCGTGTGGTCTCGAGGAGACGTTGAAGCGCGGAAGGGACGATCGGGGGAATCGCGAAGAACGGACGCCATGATCATCCGAAACGTCGAAATCTTCCCGGTGAGCTTTCGGTTGACCGAGAGTTATGCGACTGCCTGCGAGACGACCTCGGAGGTTCACAATGTTGTCTGCCGGATTGAGACCAAGGCCGGCCTCGTCGGGTGGGGGAATGCGGCTCCCGACCCGTTTGTCATGGGGGAAACCTCGAGCTCCGTCGTGCAGGCCATTAACCAGCAGTTGGGCCCGGCCTTGTTAGGTGAGGATGCGACCCGGATCCACTATCTGCATGCCAAGCTCAGTGACGCCGTCCCCGGCAACTACGCGGCGAAGGCCGGCCTCAACATCGCCCTGTACGATCTTTTGGGTAAGCGCGCCAGGCTCCCCCTCTACCAACTCCTCGGCTGTTACCGCCGGAAGATCCTCACCTCCGTCACGATAGGGATTGCCCCACCAGCGGAGACGGTGAGACGGGCGGTGGCACTGGCGGGGAGGGGATTCAAAGCCCTGAAGCTCAAGGGGGGGCGGGATTGGGAGGACGATGTGGCGCGGGTGCGCAAGGTCCGCGAGGCGGTCGGGAAGGAGATGCTTCTCCGCCTGGACGCCAATCAGGGTTACGGCGTCGAGGAGGCTCTGCGGTTGATCCAGGCCCTGGAGGGGGTGGGGATCGAGTTTCTCGAGCAACCGACCCGGGCGGAACAGCTCGCCAACCTGCAGGAAGTCACGGCCCGAAGCCGGGTCCCGATCATGGCCGACGAGACCGTCCTGAGCTCCGCGGATACCTTTCGCGTGGCGGCTCACTATTACGCCGACCACATCAATATCAAGCTGATGAAGGCGGGAGGACTGACGAACGCCATAAGAATCAACATCATCGCCGAGGCCGGAGAGATCGAGACGATGGCGGGATGCATGGATGAGTCGGTGATCTCCATTGCTGCGGCTGCCCATTTTGCCGTCGCCTTTCGAAATGTTCACTACGCAGATCTGGACGGCCATCTGGACCTGGACCGGGATGTGGCGAGAGGTGGGATCGTCATTGAGGACGGATTCATCATTCCCGTCGACGGCCCCGGACTCGGCCTCGAGGTGGACCTGTAAGAAACTCTCGATCCCTGGGCGGCTTCCTCCGGTGACTCTAGGAGGAGTTCGGCGAATGGAGTGGGAGTACATCCTGGATAGGGGCTTGTTTGGCTGGAGGGATCCGAGGGGGCGTGTCTTCAGAGGAGGCCGAGATCCGTGCGTGCAGTGAAGGATATGTCTCCGTGCGGATAATATTGAAACGGGGCGAGCGGCGCCGTTCGGTGGGTCGCCATCCCCGGGCATCCGCCCCGGTATCCAGGCCGCCAATCATCCCGTGAGGCGATTGGTGAGATCATGCATCTGTTTTCGGAATTTTTCGTCTTTGGCTATCAATTCCCGAATCTTGGAACAGGCGTGGATCACCGTCGAGTGATCCTTTCCGCCAAACTCTGTTCCGATGTCCGGGAGGGATGCATTTGTTTGTGTTCGACACAGATACATCGCCACCTGGCGGGGCAGGACGATAGACTTGTGCCGGCTTTTTGATAGGAGTTCCTTTTCCTTCAGGCGGTAAAAGTCCGACACCACCTCCAGGATCCGGGGGATGGTGATCGCCCTGTCCCCGTTCATGAACTCCTTCAGGATCTCGCGGGCGAGATCAAGCGTGATGGCTTGATTCGTCAGGGAGGCATAGGCGACGATCCGCACCAGGTAGCCTTCAAGCTCCCGCACGTTGGATTTCACATTCGAGGCGATAAAGAGAGATACCTCGTCCGGTATCTGCACACCCTCCGCCTGGGCCTTCTTCCGCAGGATGGCTGCCTTCGTTTCCATGTCGGGGGCCTGGATATCGGCGATGAGGCCCCATTCAAATCGGGAGCGGAGCCGTTCCTCAAGACCGGGGATCTCCTTCGGGATGCTGTCGCTCGTCAGAACGATCTGTTTGGAGGCGTTGTACAGGTCGTTAAACGTATGGAAGAACTCCTCCTGAGTCCGCTCCTTTCCCGCGATGAACTGGATGTCGTCGATCAGAAGGACATCCACACTCCGGTATCGATTCCGGAATTCGCTGGTGGCGTCGAATCGGATCGCATTGATGAGGTCGTTGGTGAACTTCTCCGACGAGACGTAGGAGACCCGAACCAG
>JAKEGQ010000244.1 GCA_022615475.1 Candidatus Methylomirabilota bacterium
ATTGGACCTGGGGAGCAAGGACGCTCCGTATCGCCATCTGGTGGCCGCGCGGCGCTACGACCGACTGGATCTCTCGGTGAGCCGGCGTCCGGCAGTTCTCGGGGATGCCCACCGGCTACCCATCGGGGACGGGACGTATGATCTGGTGCTGGCAACAGAACTGCTGGAGCACTGCCATACCCCGGCCGCGGTGGTGGACGAGGTGCACCGTGTGTTACGTCCCGGAGGAAGGTTTGTCTGCTCCGTCCCGTTCATTTACGTCATTCACGGCGATCCCGACGATTTCTGGCGGTTTACGGCGCATGGATTGCGACACCTCTTGAGAGACTTTGCGCGGGTGGCTGTCTGGCCCCTGGGGAACCGATGGACCGCGATCTGGGATTTGATTACATCCCGGCCGTCTGGGCTGAAGTACGTGAACCACGTGCTACGTGTGATTCCGGCACTTCCGCGGCCCAATCCGGGCTGCCCCCACGGCTACGTGGCACTGGCGTACAAGAACGAGGAAGCAAAATGACCAGGCGAGAAGCGGTGGCGGTCCTTGACCCGGCGTGGACCTGGTGCAGCGGAGGGGTCGTAGAAGAGAGATGGACGACGTGATGATCGCCAAGGTCGGCGCAAGCCGCGGCGGCGAAGAAGGCCGCGCGGTCCGCTATGCCGATGCCGCTTTCATGGGTGGCCTGGCCCTGATGATCCTGACGCTGCCCATCTCAGAGGCCCTCAAGAACATCGGCTACTTCGTGGCGTTAGGGGCGTGGATCCTCAAGCGGGCGGCACGCCGCGACTTCATGATGACCTTCACCCCGATCGGGGTCTTTCTGTCCGTCTACTTCCTCACGTCTCTGCTCAGTGCCGCTTTTGCCTTCGATCGATTGGAAGGGTTCCGGGGAGCCTGGGACGTGTTCCGCCCCCTCTCCATCTTCCTCATGATGCTCAATGAGCTCGATGGGGTCGGAAAGATCCGTTTCTATCTGTGGCTGTTTGTCGCCTCCACAGGGATCGGCGTCGTCTGGGGGCTCCTCAGCCACCTTATGGGTCCTGGGGCGCGCCTCGAAATTAAATCCCTCGGGCATTCAAACCACACCGCTTGGTATCTCGTCATGATGCTCGCCCTCCTGGTCAGCCTCCTCCTCTTCATGGACTTGAGACCCCCTAGGAAGGTAGTTGTCGGGGGCATCACTGGGGCCACCCTCTTGGCTGTTCTGTTGACGTACTCGAGGGGAGCCGTGACGGCCCTTGTGGCTTCCCTTCTCTTCCTGGCGATCCCGCTGAGGAAGTGGCAACCAATCCTGGGGGTCGTCTTGCTTACCCTAGCCCTCGTCGGTGGCCTGCAGGTGCGGGGGACGCTTTGGACCACGCACCTCGAAAGGCTGATCGAGCCCGACCAGGATGCAAGTCTCTCGGATCGATTCAAGCTTTGGAAGGGATCCGTATTGAGCCTCAAGGATCGCCCCCTCCTGGGCATCGGCCCCAGAAACTTCAAATACTTGGATCACGAGCGGTACGGCTTCGCGCAGATGCCTCACGCTCATAGCCTGTTCTTTAATGTTCTCGCCGAACGAGGGCTTCTCGGGTTTCTTTCTCTCATGGCCTTGTTCTGCTGCTATGCCTATGAGGGAATGAGGCGCTGGCCATCGAAGGATTCCCTCGGCCTCAGCACGGTCCTCTGGCATGCCGCCATGGGGAGCTTCATCACCATTCTGGTGGCGGGCGTGGCCAATACAACCCTGCATGCGGAGGGGGCCATCGCCTTTTGGTCGCTGACCGCCCTCATGCTGGCCTCTGGCGAAGCGGCAAAGCCTTCATAGGCGAACGCAGGGGTGCTTTTCTATTGACTTTTCTTCTCCAAGCTCCTACGGTATGGCGGGCATTCGGAACCGTTCATATTGTGCAGGGGACGTGAGGGTCTGGCCAGGATTTCGTCCCGAGGTAGGGTGATTCCGATGGCACGGAGGACGGCTCGCAGCCAGCGGGACTTGCGTGAGCGGGCTCGGCGGATCCGACTGCTACTCCTGGACGTTGATGGCGTCCTGACCGACGGGAGGATCATTTACGGGAGTGCCGGATTAGAGGTGCTGGCCTTTCATGTCCGGGATGGTCTTGCCCTGAAAGGTGCGCAGGCAGCTGGAATCAGGGTGGGCCTGCTGAGCGGTCGGAAATCCGAGGCCCTCGCCCGTCGGGCCGAGGAGCTGCGTCTGGTCGAGGTCCATACCGGCGTTGAAGACAAGGGTGGCGTCTACCGTCAGCTGCTCACGCGGTACCGTCTGAGCGATCCCGAGGTCGCCTACATGGGAGATGACCTTCCAGACATCCCCCTGCTTCAGCGCGCCGGCCTGGCCATTACAGTAGTCGATGCGCCGTCGGAGGTCCGGCGCGTCGCCCATCTTGTCACCTCGCTGCCCGGAGGACAGGGGGCGGTCCGGGAGGCGGTGGAGTGGCTGCTCAAATCCCAGGGCGTCTGGGACCGGGTGTCTGCGGATTTTCAGGGTAACCGAAACTCGTGAGGAGGGAAACACCCATGCCACCAGGACGGTATTTATTTACATCGGAGTCGGTCACAGAGGGTCACCCCGATAAGATCGCGGATCAGATCTCTGACGCGATTCTGGATGCAATCTTTGCCCAGGATCCGTACGGACGGGTGGCCTGTGAGACCTTGGTTACCACGGGTCTGGCCTTCGTGGCTGGCGAGATTACCACGAGATGTTACGTCGACATCCCCAAGATCGTTCGGGAGACCATCCGTGATGCCGGGTACACGCGGGCCAAGTACGGTTTCGACTGCGAAACATGTGCGGTGATCACAGCCATTCAGGAGCAGTCTCCGGACATCGCTCTGGGCGTGGATATTCA